>JBLHVV010000025.1:0-31585 GCA_047628755.1 Crocinitomicaceae bacterium
CCCACCCAAAAACTTGGCGTCAGTTTGATTAAAAATAGATACATTAGTATGCACTGACTTTCTTGCAAACTGGCGGTGATCCTTCATAGGCTTACCTAGCTACTGAAACATATTACCTTTAATATTAGCCTTTTATTGCATAAAGACCAGATTCCCATGGGCACAAATGAAAAAGCACCTAATTTACACCTTATCTTAGGTGGCGCACGGTCAGGTAAGAGTCGTTACGGTGAAACGCTGGCGGCTAATAGTGCCTACAAAGTTAAATACGTAGCCACGGCTAGGGCGTTAGATAACGAAATGGAACAGCGCATTGCTCAGCATAAACTTGATCGTCCTTCGCACTGGGAAAGCATTGAAGAGCCCACTGATCTATATCGAGTTATTAACGAATCTAGTGACTGTATTGTGTTGGTTGATTGTTTAACGTTGTGGTTAATGAATATTATGGACGCTGGTGTATCAATTGCGTCGTCTGTTGACGCCTTAATAGCCGCTTTAAAGACACGAAAAGTACCCATTATTTTAGTCTCTAACGAAATAACTATGGGTGTGGTTCCCATGGGGGAAATGAGTCGGCAGTATGTAGATGAGCTGGGCCGCTTACATCAAAAGATCGCCCAACAAGCTAATAACGTGACTTTAATGGTGGCAGGTTTACCACTTGTAGTTAAGTAATGATTAGGCAAATTAGATAATTGGTTTAGGTCAGAGTCAGAGAAATAAATATGTGGTTTAAAAACAAAGCAGCAAAAATACAGATGTCGTTTACTCAGCAAGCAACGGAACATCAGTTAACACTAACAAAGCCCCCTGGCGCTCTAGGTGCTTTAGAAAACGTAGCCATTACTTTGGCTGCTCATCAGGGTATGTTGAAACCCGCTTTAGATAATATTTTTATTAGCGTTTTTGCTGCCGATCATGGTGTAGCTAAGCAAGGTGTATCGGCATTTCCTCAGGCAGTTACGGCTGAAATGATTAAAAACTTTGCCAGTGGCGGTGCCGCTATTTCTGTATTGGCCAAACAATTATCTGCAAACTTTGAAGTGGTTAATCTAGGAACTGTATTCGATGTGCCACCACACGAAAGAATTATTGATGCGCATATTGCTAACGGAACGGAAGATTTCTCTATTCAAAGCGCAATGTCAGAAGACCAGCTCCAACAAGCTTTAGCTTATGGTCAGCAAGCGGCAGTTCGTGCAAAACAATCCCATAGCCAGTTATTTATTGGAGGTGAAATGGGCATTGGTAATACTACCTCGGCATCTGCTCTGGCGTCAGCATATTTAAACATTGATGCCATCAATATGGTGGGTTGTGGAACAGGACTAGATGCAAGTAAGTTGCCCTATAAAGCCCAGGTTATTGAACAGGCACTGACTTTGCACATTAGTCGGCACCCCATGGATATATTAAAAAACCTTGGCGGTTTTGAAATTGTCGCATTGGTAGGAGCGTATATTCAATGTGCCCAGCAAGGAACCACAGTATTAGTTGACGGCTTTATAAGCAGTACGGCGGCATTATTGGCTGTTGCTATTAATGACAGTATTCGACCTTGGTTAATGTTTAGTCATGAAAGTGCAGAGCCTGGCCATGGGGCTATTTTGTCTGCATTAAACGCTTTGCCATTGCTAAATATTGGTATGCGCCTAGGTGAAGGAAGTGGCGCGGCGGTGACGGTAAGTTTAATGCAAAGTGCAGTGGCATTACATAATCAAATGGCTACCTTTAAAGGGGCTGGTGTAAGCGAGAAGGAATAATAGAATGAAGTTTAAAACCATTGACTTATTAAGACATGGCGAGCCCACAGGTGGTAACGTATTCAGGGGTCGCACAGACCATCCTCTAACCGAGCTAGGCTGGCAGCAGCTAGAAGATGCGACTAAAGACAAAGAATGGGATGTAATTATTACGAGTCCATTGTCCCGCTGTCATGATTTTGCAAAAACACTGGCTGACAATACTGGTGCGGTGTTATTGCTGGCGGATGACTTGCGTGAATTCGACTTTGGTGTCTGGGAAAATCAAGACATGGAGAGGGTGTTTAAAGAAGACTTTGACCGTATAAAAGGATTGTGGGACGACCCTATGAACTTTGCATCGCCAGAAGGGGAGAGTGTATTAAATTTTGAGGCTAGAGTTTTAAAGGCATGGTTCGGGTGTTTGACACGGCCAGAACAAAAGCAGCTGATAATTTGCCATGGAGGCGTTATTCGCATGTTATTAAAAGAAATTTTAGGACTGCCCTATCCAAATATTAATCGCTTCGATGTGCCTTATGCCAGCATTTCTCGGATTCAAGCGTCAGAACAAGAGCCGTTCAGTTATCAGTTAATTAAGCACGGGTAAATATCAGTGTGGCTATTTTTCGTGGGTCTGCTTTTGTCAGTAAGCCTACAGGTAAGTTATTACTAATGAGTTTACTTGGAAGCACTCTTGCAATTTTCAAGGTGAGTAATGTATGTTGAATCTGGCCAACTGGCCTTTCATGCTTATATTTCTCTGCTCTGCACATATCTAGAGTAGATAATTTTTTTGTAGTAATACTACATAAATCGTATTAATGTCATACAGAGCAAATAAAAGTCTTATTTTCTATTGTAGTATTACTACTGATTTGTGTATTTAACTTGGAGTCATTGTATTTATGCTAATACACTAAGGTCGACTATACTTTTTAGATCTATTCCGTTTAAACGACAGAGACCCAAATATGGAACCGCTTAAGCAAGATCAGGACCCTACAGAAACTAAAGAATGGCTAGATTCAATAGATAGTGTTATCCGCGAAGAAGGTCCTGAGCGTGCTCGTTTTTTATTAGAGTGTCTTACTGAGCGTGCTACTCGAAACGGCTTACCTATGCCATATTCCTTCACCACGCCATACAGAAACACTATTCCTGTCTCTCAAGAAGTGAAAATGCCGGGTGATTTGTTTCTAGAGCGTAGAATTCGATCTCTTATTCGCTGGAATGCACTAGCGATGGTGGTTAGAGCCAATAAATCTGGCGATGATCTTGGTGGTCACATATCTAGCTTTGCCTCTAGTGCCACCCTTTACGACGTGGGCTTTAATTATTTTTTTAGAGCACCGGACCCAAGCAATGAAAAATGCCCTCAAGGAGACCTTATATATTACCAAGGCCATATTAGCCCTGGGATTTACGCCCGCAGCTTTTTAGAAGGCCGAATAAACAAAGATCAGCTGGAAAACTTCAGACGAGAAGTAGACGGTAACGGATTAAGTTCATACCCACATCCTAGGCTTATGCCTGACTACTGGCAGTTTCCAACCGTTTCAATGGGCCTTGGTCCTATGCAAGCCATTTACCAAGCGCATTTTATGCGTTACATATCAGCCCGAGGATTGGCGCCACGTTTAGATAGAAAAGTATGGGCATTTTTAGGTGACGGCGAGTGTGACGAACCCGAAACGTTAGGAGCGATTGGTCTAGCGGGTCGTGAAAAATTAGAAAATTTAATTTTTGTTATTAACTGTAATTTACAGCGATTAGATGGCCCAGTACGTGGTAATGGTAAAATTATTCAAGAGCTAGAAGGGACTTTTCGTGGCGCTGGTTGGAATGTAATTAAAGTGGTTTGGGGCCGACACTGGGACCCATTATTTCAGAAAGATAAAGACGGGTTTATGCAAAAGCGCATGGACGAAGTGGTTGATGGTGAATTTCAAAATTATAAAGCAAAAGGTGGCGCTTATACCAAAGAACATTTTTTCGGCAAGTATCCAGAGCTAGAAGAAATGGTTGCCAATATGAAAGATGAAGAAATTTTCAATCTAAACCGTGGTGGCCACGACCCATATAAAGTGTATGCAGCTTATCGTGCAGCAGCGGGGCACAAAGGTCAGCCTACCGTTATTCTTGCACACACCGTAAAAGGTTATGGCATGGGTGAAGCAGCAGAAGGTAAAAACGAAGCTCACTCTGTGAAAAAGTTAGACGTAGAAAGTTTAAGAGGCTTTAGAGATCGCTTTGATATTCCAATACCAGACAGCGAGCTAGAATCGTTCCCTTATTATCGCCCGCCAGAAGACAGCCCCGAAATGAAATATATGCGGGCACAACGCGAAAAATTAGGTGGCTATCTGCCACAACGTAATGAAAATAAGGAAGTGCTTAGCGTTCCAGCTTTATCAACCTTTAAAGCGCAACTAGATGGCAGTGGTGATAGAGAGATTTCTAGTACTATGGCATTTGTGAGAATACTCACGGCCTTGGCCAAAGATAAAGCCATGGGAGAGCGTGTAGTACCTATTGTGCCAGATGAGGCTAGAACATTTGGTATGGAAGGCTTATTTAGGCAGATTGGTATTTACTCATCAGAAGGTCAATTATACGAACCAGTAGATGCTGGCCAAATGATGTTTTACAAAGAAGATAAAAAAGGCCGTATTTTAGAAGAAGGTATAAACGAAGCGGGTGCTTTTAGTGCGTGGCTAGCAGCAGCTACATCCTACAGCGCTTACGATAAAGTAATGGTCCCATTTTATATATTCTATTCTATGTTTGGCTTTCAGCGTGTGGGAGATTTATCTTGGGCTGCGGGAGACTGCCAAGCACAAGGGTTTTTAATTGGAGCTACGGCAGGCCGTACAACACTGAATGGCGAAGGTTTGCAGCATCAAGATGGTCACAGTCATATACTGGCTAATACTATTCCAAACTGTATAACTTACGATCCTACTTTTGCTTATGAGTTGGCGGTTATTATTCAAGATGGGTTGCGTCGTATGTACGAAAACCATGAGAGAGTGTTTTATTATATTACTGTTATGAATGAAAACTATGGGCAACCTCCTATGCCCATTGGCGCTGAAGAAGGTATTAGAAAAGGCTTGTATCAATTTAGTGTGTCCAGTATAAAAAGTGACAAAAAAGTTCAGTTAATGGGCAGTGGAACCATTTTACGTGAAGTGATTGCAGCGGCCGAAATACTACAAAAAGACTTTAAAGTAAGTGCCGATGTGTGGAGTGCGCCAAGCATTAACGAGATAACTCGTGAAGGTCGTATAATAGAACGCTGGAACTTACTACACCCAGAAGAGATCGCCAAAAAATGTTACGTAACACAATGCTTAGAAGCTAAAGATGGTCCTGTTATTTGCGCAACCGACTATATGAAGCAATATAGCGAACAGCTAAGGGCCTATATGCCAGAAGGTAAAGCCTTTGTAACCTTAGGCACCGACGGTTTCGGACGCAGTGACAGCCGCGAAAAGTTAAGGGAGTTCTTTGAAGTGGATAGATATTTTATTGTTTTAGCTTCGCTATCGGCATTGGTTAAAGAAGGCAAATTAGAAGCGAAAATTTTAACCAAGACAATGGAAAAATATGGCATTTCGGCCGATAAACTTGACCCACTTTACAACTAGGAAAATGCCATGAGCCAGACACAAGTGACTGTGCCCGATCTAGGCGGCATAGACGAAGTAGAAGTAATAGAGATTACTATAAAAATTGGTGATACGGTCGAAGAAGAGCAAGAAATTTTGGTGCTCGAAAGCGATAAAGCCACCATGGAAGTTCCGGCTCCCATGGCTGGTAAAGTGGCTGAAATTTTAGTATCAGTGGGCGATAAAGTTTCGTCAGGTACGCCAGTGGTTGTTATGGAAACAGCCGAGCAACCCACGGCCAAAGAACAGCCAGAACCTGAGGTAATAAAAGCAGAGCCAGTTAAAACTGAATCGTCTGCGAAGGTTGAAATATTGGGGCCTACTAGCTCTACCGAAACTGAAGTAGAGATCAGGGTGCCAGATCTTGGTGGTGCTAACGAGGTTGAAATTATTGAATTTAGTGTTCAACCCGGTGAAGTTATTGATGCTGAAGAAAGCTTGCTGGTGTTAGAAAGTGATAAAGCTACTATGGAAGTGCCATCCCCAGAATCTGGCACCGTTATTTCATTTTCAGTGTCTATTGGAGATAAAGTAAGCGAAGGAGACGTAATTGGTAAAATGCTTGTGACTCAGAGCCAAGCTACAGATAAACCAGTTACTGAGATTAAGCCAGTGGACCCCAGCGTCGCGATAATTCTTCAGAGCAAGCAAGAGGAAAATCTTCCATTAACGGCTTCTACTCAAGGAGTTGCTGAGATTGCTATTGTTACATCTGGAAAAGTTCATGCAGGGCCTTCGGTGCGTCAACTAGCACGTGAACTGGGTGTTGATTTATTGCATGTATCAGGCAGTGGTCCGCGTAGCCGAATTATAAAAGAAGATGTGCAGCAATTTGTAAAAACCAAACTTAGGCAGCCAGTCGTCACTCAGTCAGTTGATGTAGTGGGCAGTGACGAGGACTTTTCTAAATTTGGCCCAATAGAACATGTTTCATTAAATAAAATCAAACAAGTCACCGCTAAAAACATGGTAAAAAGCTGGAGTACGATTCCTCAAGTCACTCAGTTTGATGAAGCAGATATCACTGAATTAGAACAATATAGGAAAGGCCCTATGGCCACCATGTTGCCTGATGGAGTAAAAGTTTCTCCATTAGCCTTTGTACTTAAAGCCTGCGTCATAGCGTTGCAAAAATTTCCACAATTTAATTCTTCCCTAAACCTTGATGGCACTGCTTTGATAACAAAGCAGTATTATAATTTAGGTGTAGCAGTAGAAACTTCTGACGGATTACTGGTGCCGGTAATTAAAAACTCAGATACAAAAAGTATTATTGATTTTGCCAAAGAAAGTGCAGAACTGGCAGGCAAAGCTCGTAATAAAAAACTGCCTATGGATGGCATGATGGGTGGTACATTTACGGTGTCTAGCTTGGGGGGCATTGGCGGAACAGCATTTACCCCAATTGTTTCGGCGCCTCAAGTGGCTATTCTGGGTGTTTCTAAAGCAGGTTATAAGCCAGTCTGGAATGGTACTGAATTCGAGCCTAGATTAATGCTGCCATTAAGCCTGTCTTATGACCATAGGGTTGTCGACGGCGCTGAAGCGGCAAGGTTTGCAAGATACTTATGCCAGTTATTAAGCGATACTCGCCATATGTTGTTATAAAAAAGGAGAATTAACAGGTTCATTTCTCATTTCCGTCTACACTTAAATTAATTAGTTGTATTAAGAGGAGTATGTGGAAGTGCATAGATTATTAGCACCCGCCATTTTGTTAATGAATAAGCTAAGTTATGCCAAAAAATTTGGTGTGATTAGCTTGACCTTTTTTATCCCATTGCTTTTATTAAGTTATGCTATTGTAAATCAAACCTATCAGTCCATTCAAAAGACGGCTATAGAGCAAGATGCTTTGGAGCCTATTAGCGATCTTTTAATTCTAATAGATGAAGCGTCATATTATCGTGATATGGCTTCTGTGCAAGTCATCTACAGCAATAATGATGAAATAACAGTTCTAGTTGAAAAATTAGAATCGCAACTCTATAAAAACTTAAACGCATTTCTTATAAAATATGAAGGTACAGATGTAGCCAAGAATGTGGAGTCGAAGCTCCCTATTTGGCAAAAGAAGCTGGCAAGAAGTACTGAAAATCGGCAAGCAATTATTTCAGATCAGTTTACGCTTTATCAAAAAGTCATAGATGATATGTTATTTTTGGTGAGTACAGCAGCTCAATCTGCGGGACTTTCATTAGACAGCAATGAAAATGTTCAATTACTTTTGAATGTCCTACTAACGGATTACCCCGTTTACAAGCAATCTATTGGTTACGCACATTCTGTAGGCATATTTTCTATTTCTCAACCTTTTTTAAGCGCAAATACTTTTGAAATTTTGAATAATGTATACGACCTTATGGACGCAAGTATTGTATCAATGATTCAAAATCATAATGCATTAATGGAAGAGAATGTAATATTCGAAAATTTATTTAAACAGGTGTTTCCTGCTGTTGAAAAAGATTTTTCAGATGTATTGATAAAAATCGATGAAGAAATAATATCGGCTAATAATGTAGAATTAAAATGGCGTGATCTGAGTGATTTTTATATAGCAAAGACAAAAAATCTGATTGAGGTACGAGAGCTTGCTATATCTGAATTAGATAAAGTTTTAGAAATTAGAAAAGGTAAATTAACTCAAAAGCTTATTACAGTTGCAGTTTCTATTGTACTCGTCATGTTGTTAATAGTGTATTTATATGCAGCCTTTTTCTGGTCAGTTAGGAATACAGTGACTGAATTTCATAACGCAGCTCATGAAATCAGCATGGGAGATATGAGAGTCAGAGTAAGTGTTGCCTCGCAAGATGAAATGGGTGAACTGACGTCAGAATTTAATGAAATGGTTGAGCAAATTCATTCCTTAATGCAAGCCATGCAGGTGACTTCTACTGAGGTGTCATCCTCAATGGTTAAAGTAGGAATCAATGCGCAACAAAGTGAAAAAGCCGCTAATGAGCAATTGGCCCAAACCGAACAGGTGGCATCTGCGGTTACTCAAATGGCAGCCAGCGCAGAAGAGGTAAATAGGCAAAGTGATGAAGCTGCTAACTCGGCTGCTCAGGCGACTGAACAAGCGGGACAAGCAAATAAAGTTGTCGTGGAGACACTATCGCAAATAACGGCACTGGCAGAAGAAATAATGCACAGTACCGAGGTAATAAATACACTTTCTGAGAATTCTGAGAATATTGCAAGTATGCTAGCAGTGATTAAAGGCATTGCCGAGCAGACCAATTTATTGGCGTTGAATGCTGCCATTGAAGCGGCCCGTGCAGGTGAGCAGGGCAGAGGCTTTGCGGTAGTAGCCGACGAAGTACGTACATTAGCAAGCCGCACACAAACCAGCGCACAAGAAATTGATGAAGTAATGACATCTATCCATAATGGGATAAATAGCGCGGTAGAAGTTATGGGTAGTAGCCACAAGATGGCACAAAATACAGTGGAGTCCTCTTCGCAAGTACGTTTGGCCCTTGAGCAAATAGTTGAAATGGTGGGTAATATTTCAAAGATTAATGGACAGATTTCTACATCAGCCAGCGAGCAGACTCATGTGGCCAGGGCCATTGATGAGAATGTAGTTAAAATTAATGACCTAGGGCGAGAAACGGTTAGTGATGCTCAGCATACCGTTGAAGCGATTCATGATGTAGTGCAGCTGACGTCTTCGTTACAGGAAAAAATGGATCGTTTTCAGGTTTGACTTTAAAGTATATAGTAAAAACCTAATTCAACTAAAAGCCGAGCATTGCTCGGCTTTTTTTATTATTAGTTGGAAACTATTTACTTTTTAAATACAACTTTTGTAGGATTTTGATTAGTCTCAATAAATGCAATCTCAGTGTTAGTATTGGTATCTATTTTATAAACACCTGGATTACTGCTTACTGAGCTAGCGATCCAAAGATTACCTTCAGGGCCCATTTCAATATCTGAAATATGCGTTCCTTTATAACTGGTCAGTTCAGCTGTAATTGACTTAGTAATTACATTTACATCATGTATGTTTAATTGGTAAGTGTAAGTACCTGCAATTGAACCTGAAAAATCACTCAAGATATAAATTCGATCACTCGAAATTGCTTCCACATTTTCAATATGCCCGATCTCTTCAGATCCAGAAATAATAGTTTGCAGTGAAAAGTCAGAGGTGTTGATCGATTCTAATAAACCGTAGTCTGCAGCGTAGTCACCGCGGCTGGCTACAAACACGGTATTATTAAAAGAAGACAGTGCCTGTACATTATGACCTTGTATTGTAATGGCTTTTCCATCAGCTGCATTGGCTGGTGAGGTTTCAATTTCGGTATCCGTTAAAACGTCAAATACAGCAATTTTTGAATCGTTAGAAAAATTGTAGCTACTGCCTATTCTCTGCATTGCAATAAATAACTTCCCATTGGCAATAACAGCATCAGACATGTTGACAGTAGCTTCCCCTTCTTCTAAGTAACCTGATAAATCTAATTCTCCAATTTTAAAATCAGAAGAATTGGTAGCTGATGGATCGACAATCCAAGCATCGGATTTTCCATAACGAATAATGTAAGCCTTAGTATCGCTTACTTCAATTAACTTATACGGATTTGATGATCCTGTTTCTAATGCGTCATTTGTAGAGTATTTCCAATCTTGCAAATTGCTAGTTTCAAATTGATATTTAGCAATAGTATCAATACTATCTCTACCAATATGATAAAAACTATCGCTGCCCGAAGATACTGAATAATCACTGTCATCTTCAATAAGTAGATTATCGGTAATAGTTGCTTCAGTTGAACACCCAAGTGCAACAGCACTGCTTTTACCAAAATTAGGGGCAACTGTCTGGATAGCCATATTAAACTGATCTGCATTGCATGATGCGCTTGTAGTGTTGTCACTACTGCCACAAGCTGATAAAAGTAATGTAGCCAATGCCACAGGAAGAAATTTAAATTTAGTTAAGATCATTTTATTCTCTGTTTAAAATTGATGCTGAAAGTTTAAGAAAATACTTCTATCAATTGCAGGTTTATTGTATTGATTCAAATATTCGTTGTTTAACAAGTTGTTGATTACTAGATTGTATGAATTGTTTTCTAACGTGTGGCTAATTTTAAGGTTAGTGGTGTCATTTCTAATACTTGCATTAGTATTTGCCATATCTCTATAAAGGCCAGATTCTATTTGATGGATTAATGTCAAATTGGCGGCTGTATCTATATTCCAATTTAAGCTCGAGGTGAATTTTTCATGAAATATTCCTACCAGCTTCTTATTATTAAACGACTTAACAATGGACTCAGTCATACTATCTTGAATAAAGCCTTGAAATAAAAGAGAGAGATTATTTTTTTGTAAGAGTATATTCGCTTCCCAACCGATAACATTAGCCGATGATGTATTGCTGAAACTTCCAACTGATCCTGAATATATAGGCACAATCACATCATTTATTTTTTTAAAGTAAATACTACTGGCTATATTAATGCTAACAGTGTTGAAGTGCATCTCATGGAAGTTAAGTTCTAAACTGCTGTTGACAGAGCTCTCAGGTCTTATATTTGGATTGCCCTTCAGTAGTCCACGATCTCCAAACAGCTCGTACAAAGAAGGCAGCCGAATTCCTTTGTTAATATTAAATTTGATGTCAGCTAAAGACCATGAATAGCGCTGATAGGCTATGCCCCAAGAGCTATATTCATTGGTGTTTTTACTAGGTGACGATATACCAACTCTATTATCTTGACGTCTCGTCAACCATGTATTACTTAGATTTATGGATATATCTGAAATTGGCCCATCTCTTGAATAAGTTAATGCAATAGCCGATGTATTTTGTTCAGCGATGGAATCACATAGAGAAAACCCCTCTATACATTTTTCACTATCCGGCACTAATGTTTTGTTTTCAAGGTAGTTTTCAACATTGGAATTAATGGAGAGGTGGTATGAAGATAGACCGCTAATCAATATTATGTTTTCTGAGAAATAACGATTTTCAGTAGTGTACATATTAGATGTTGGTACATAGCTTAAGTCCCCGTTAGGGTCTTCATATATTTCATCTAATTTGGATAATCCAAGTTGGGTATTTGAAGAGAGGTGATTATTTATTTTCCATCTTAGCCCAATGTTATGGGACCATTTTTTTTCTTCTAGGACAGTTTGGTTTTCACTAGCATTCATTTGGTAATTTGGAATATCTTTATCAGTTTCAATATATTGACTTTTAATATTTAAATATGAGTTTGAATATGATTTTGTATTCCATTTAAATAAAATGGACTGCTTTTCATATTTGTTATTTTTTATCTTTTCAATTCGACCTTCGTCTTGTGGGTCATTGAATGGAGAAGGCACAGGATACTTATATGATCCATTATTAGTAGACTGATTGACACTTAAAATAACATTACCCGCTGCTTTGCCAATTAGAGAAGCGCCAATTTCTTTGTGACTAAAGCTACCAGCAGTTAATGTGACATAGCTTTTATTATTCGTAGAGATAGTATTAATGCTAATAACACCGCCTATGGCTTGTACAATTCCTGTATTACCACTTTGAATGACTTCTACAGATTGAATTTGTTGCAGCGGTATTAAATTTATATTAAACCCACCTGATTGAGCGCTGTTAATGATCTGGCCATCAATAATAAATGTGATTTGTTTATGGGTTGAGCCTCGTATTGATATTTTTGGTGAGTTACCAGAAGAAGACCTTCGCACTTGCACACCAGAAATGACCTGTAATAATTCTGATATATTTTGGAATTTACCAATGAAGTCTTGTCTTGTGAAAAATTGTTGGCTGAGTGAGAGGCGGTTTAAGTGGTCACTTCCCTTTACTTGAACAGCCTCTAGATTAGTTTCAACATGACTATCTTTAGCCATAGAGATAGCGCTAAGCGATAACAGGCTCAGAATCAGTAATATGAATGTAAGAATTTTATATTTCACGCTAACCAACCAACCAGCGGCTAGGCATTACAAAGCTTCAGAGCACACATAGGTGTCTGTCACTAAGTCGCCCACCGCAACTACAGTTCAATAATTCTATTTAGGCCGGTATCCGGGCTTGCAACTTAAATCACAGGGTGTGATTTGCGGTTAAAACGCCTTCCCAAATATATGTATATTCAGTGGCTAGATGTTTAACCTGAGTTGCTTACCGTTGCGGGGGCAGCACTGGAATAGTTAGCTTGCATAAGCATCCTTCACCAGTTTCCCGTTTAACTTTGACCTAAGATAACAGTCAAAGCACCTAAAAACGGATTGCATCATACGAAAGCTTACCTAAAAGGTCAATGTAAGAAATGTGAGGTTATTTAGGTTGGAGAGTTTTAGGATATTTTACGGGAGCTTTATTTAGCTCGTGATTGCTTGTTTGGCAGGGTAAGAATAAAACGTGTGCCTGCACCTAGGGTGCTTTCTACTCGCATCTGACCTTGATGGTGATTGGTGATAATAAAAAACGACACCGACAGTCCTAACCCCGTGCCCATACCTACGTCTTTGGTGGTAAAAAACGGCTCAAAAATATGTTTAGCTGTTTCGTCGTCCATCCCTGGTCCGTTATCTTCAATAATAATTTCGATGTTTTGTGCTTTGGCACGAGTATAGATTTGAATTTGACTGTACCAATCCATATCAAATTCTTTTTGGGATTTGTAGTCAGTCAAAGCTTGCGATGCATTTTTTAGTAGATTGAGTAGCACTTGCTCAACCTCAGAGGAGATACAAGGAACATCTGGCATGGTGTAATCAAAATTTTTGACCAAGTCTATGCTTTTAAAGTCATATCCACTACTTAGATCATATTCATTTTTTGCAATATTAATCGAGCGTTCAATAATGTGATGGATATTTTGAGGTTGAAGTTCCTTGTCACTTTTACGACTGAACTGCAGCATGTTTGTAACAATAGTTGCAGCTCGTTCACCTGCTTTTGAAACGTTGTCTAAAAACGATAAAATTTCACGCCGCTGCATGTATGCATTTATTGTTGCCATATTAGTATTAGAATTTGTTGCTGCGTCAATATTCTTTTTAAGATTAGGGTCTAAACGTCGTTTAATATTTTGTACAGTTTGAACTACAGCACCTAACGGGTTATTGATCTCATGGGCCATTCCTGCGGCTAATCCACCAAGCGACAGCATTTTTTCAGATTGCACCATCATATCTTCCATTTGTATTCGTTGAGTAACGTCATCTATACGAATCACGGCACCTAAGCGAGTAGTGTCTAGCAATGGATAAATAGTCATATCTACAAAGCTGTCTTTTTGGCCATTATTATATTGAATGCGCTCTACTTTATTCGTTAGATGTTTTTCTAGCGAGGCCGTAATTAGATTTAAATATGGGAATAAAAATCCACAGGACTCTTCAAGTGGCTGGTAAATAGCATCATCACGGTCGATTAATGTTATCACCGTCGCCCCCTTATTCCATTGGGTGACTTTTAATTCATGATCAATTGCAATAATAGCACTGGGCATAGAATCAATTATATTATTTAAGTAATGCTGGAAGTCAGTCAGTTTATGCTCAACTCTGGCTCTTACTTTCACTTCAAACTCTAATCTTTCGTTTGCATCATGCATTTTTGTAGAAAGTTCTATAGCACGTAATCTAGCTTGCTCAGCTTTGTCTCGTTCTTGTCGTAAAATGTAATCATCTTGCTCAATACGATTGAGCATAAAATTAAAGTTTTCAGCTAATGTGCCTATTTCATCTGAATAAAACCGTTCAGCTCTTAATGCATAGTTTTGCTCCATAGCAATTTCATTAGTAGTGTTTGTTAATGAAAAAATAGGGCGGATTATTAGTCGAGTAATAAAGTATAAAACTATGTATACCAAAAACAGACCGATACAAAATGCAATAAAATTAAGTATTATCAGTTCAATTAAAAATATATGCTCAATATGTGGCTCTGCTTTTATCAGCAACACATGATCCTTTACAGGTAATAATATTGCCCCATTACCTGAACTGGGCATTTTTATATTTTTTAAGTTGTCGGGGAATTTATTATCAGTAGTATTGACTAATTCTGAATCTTTATTGTAAATAGCTAAAGATGTTATTTCGAATTCTTTTTGATTTTTGTTTAAAAATTCAAGCCATTGTTTGCTGCTTTTTTTGTCTTGGGTATTTAGCACCAATGAATAAAGCGATGTAATATGCTTTTGGACTGGATTGGTAGAGGCAATCCAAAAATGGCTAAAGGTATTAGCAATAAAAACAAAAAATATAGCGATTGCGAGCAATACGAATATTTTTTGCTTTACTTTTAGTTGACGAAAAAATTGGCGCATAAGAATATTTATTAACTGATGTGGTTGTTTTTATTCGATTAGAGTACATCAGAAGCTTATGTGGGCCAATAGCCTAGGTATTAATAGTTGGGCTAAGACGCTAATAGTTTGACTAAGGCTAGGTTTTCAGGGCAGTCAATAGCGGCACGGGAAAATTGCTTAACCGCATAGCCAGTAATGTAGTCCATTTCGGTTTGCCTATGATGTTTAGCATCTTGATACATTGAGCTGAAGTTGTCAGCGGTGGATTGGCAAACGGACTCAGCTAGCCTTAATGTAGGGTGCAAATCAAGTTTCAAATATACACTTAATTTATCAAGCTCGGCGCAAATTCTTGCCATATGATCATGAGACCTTTGGTTATCTACCAGTTGTCCATTTTTACATTCGTACACCACTGTTAATGGATTTATCGCACAATTTATAATTAATTTACGCCATAATACTGGATCAATATCGTCATGCCATTTAAAAACCCCAGCTGGCAACCAGTCTTGCAATGTTTGTATAGAGGCTGTTTTGGTGAGTGCTCCGATCTGGTTTTCACCCTTACCCGCATGAACCAATATTGAATCAGATTCTTTGTAGACTCCTTCTGTAGAACTGCAGGCATAAATGGCTAAATGTGGGTAGGCTTCGGCTATAGATTGCTGGGAACCCATACCGTTTTGGATTAATATAATTTGGCATGACTCAGATAACAAGTGAGCTAATTTGGCAAGTGCCGCTTCGACATCAAACGCTTTAGTGCAAATAATTAAACGGTGAATCGTTCGCTGTTGATGTTCAATTTTTAAGGGAGTGATTAATTGAGTATTAATATGCAGGTTTTCGGGTTTTTTTGTAAAACTGAACGTTGATTTAACTGTAGACCTCGTAATAAGGTGAACAGGTAGGTTGTTGTTAAAATAACTGGCCCACAGGTAGCCCATAGGGCCATTGCCCAGAATATAAATTTCGTGCATGTGCTAAGCCACTTTTAATGATGTTTTCAGGTTACTGGCAATATACCTTAAATATGCCTCTGGATGGTGAAGGTGAATGGAATTAATATTCAGTTTAAGTGTTACTTCGTCTAATTCCAGCTGTTTCGCGGCAATATGCATGGGGCCTTTAGCTTCTTTAATATACAGCCATGCTAATAAAAAATGTGCATCTGGCAGGCTATGATGCCTACGAATACCGAGCAATGTAGGGGTATCTAATTGAGTAGTTTCACTCAGCGCCGCTAAGCACTGATGCCATAGTTGAAGTTGTTGCTGTTCTGGATTCAGCTCTTCTCCATTTGCATACAGCGACATAGCCTTTGCAATGAAAGCACGGTCCGCATAAGCCGAATATATATCGTCATTGCCATTAGGAAGTTCAGCGTGTTCGGCCTTGTTTGAAGTTTGCATGTAGTCACGAAAGCGACGAATTCTTTGCCCACTATAATGTGAAATAGCAGCCAGCAAAGGGGCTGTATTAACACCTGTATCCTGTGTTCCAATATAATCTTGAAATGAGCTGTACGGAAATTGATCTGGCTTACTGCACAGCTTATCCACAACGGGAATGCGATGAATATATTTAAGGGCTTTTACTAAAAAGCGGGGCTGCACCAGCACTTGTTTCTTGTTGTCGTCAGCAAATAAGTAGCCACTGTCACCTGTGCTGCTTTGGTGCCATTGGTTGTATTGCATTAACCAGGGTTCTAGCCACAACGCAGGTTCAGTTTTACTTAGTAACAACAAATGCATGCTATTGGGCAGCAAGCAATATCCAAGAAGATCCATTCCATCTTGTTGCTTCAGAGTATTCAGTAGTGCGTCGTAAGCAAATACCGAACTAAATAGGTGCTGATTACCGTGACATGGCACTTCTATATAGTAATGCTGGTTGGGTAATTCTAATTTTATTCTTTTATCCATATTTTAACCGTAGTTCAGAGCCGCTAAAAAGTCATAGAAAATGGCGAGTTCTGACTTCTTTACCCTCTGTTTATGGTGTGTTTAGAGACTGATTGGGTAAAAGCCAAATAAGGCATGAATTTTTTGAGTAGGTGGTTAGAATAGGGTCATCTGTAAAAACTAATAACTATAGGGATTTATTATGCCGTCATTTGATGTTGTATCTGAAATAGACAAGCACGAAGCAACTAACGCGGTTGACCAAGCTAATCGTGAGCTGGAGCGTCGCTTTGATTTAAAAGGTGCCAATGCATCATTTGAATTGAAAGACGGTGCGATTACTATTACAGCCAACGAAGAATTTCATGTAGACCAAATGAAACCTATGTTAGAAGCCAGTCTCATTAAGCGTAAAATCAAACCAACCTGCATTGAATACGCTGATCTTCAGGGTGCTGGTAAACAAGTAAAAATGGTTGCCACTTTAAAAGAAGGTCTAGATAAGGACCTAACTCGCATCATGGTTAAAATGGTGAAAGAAAGCAAAATTAAGGTTCAAGCAGCCATTCAGGGTGACAGTATTCGTGTAACGGGTAAGAAACGCGATGAGCTGCAAGATGTAATGGCACTATGGAAAGCCAGCGAAGAAATCAAACTACCTTTGCAGTTTAAAAACTTTAAAGACTAGTTATCATTGAAAAACATATCGACACAGCAGTATTGGGTATTAAGGGTTGTCAGTGTTAAATAACATAAATGTTCAGCACAGTTGGAAGGAAAGCTTTAAAGCACTTTTACATAAAGAAGTTATGTATATGCTGCTATTGGGATTTTCTGCTGGACTGCCTATATTATTAATCTTTTCTACTCTGTCGTTATGGTTAACAGAGGCAGGAATTGAAAAGTCAGCGGTGACTTATTTTAGTTGGGCAGCATTAGGGTATTCTTTTAAGTTTGTTTGGGCCCCCTTGGTAGACTGCCTGCCAATTCCTTTTTTAACTAAAGCGCTTGGATTAAGACGATCATGGTTATTGGTTTCTCAGCTGTCCATAATCTGCGCCATTACTTTAATGGCTTGCTCAGATCCTGCCGTGGAAAATCAACTTATTTACATGGCACTGGCAGCCGTTTTACTAGGCTTTAGTTCGGCTACTCAAGATATATCCATTGACGCATATCGAATAGAAGCCGTTAGTGCAGACTTGCAAGCCATTGTCAGTGCGGGTTATATGGCTGGTTACCGAGTTGGTATGATAGTGGCGGGTGCAGTGGCTTTATATATCGCCAGTTACCTTGGTACTACAGTGGCCGAATATCAATATCAGGCTTGGAAAATTACTTACCATATTATGTCTGCATTCATGTTGATTGGTATTTTAGCAACCTTTTTAATTTCAGAGCCCATTAAACGAGAAAAAGACTTTAGTTATTTACCCTCTGAGTATTTCCGACTTTTATTGACCTTTGCTTTTTCAGTGTTAATTTTTATTGCTTGCTTTGTACTTACCTCAGGCATCTCCGTTGATTTAAAAAGCAGTCTTGGTAATGTGCTAAATAGTACCAATTTATCTGGCTTTTTGATTGAAATATTAAGGCTAGTGCTGGCTATCATTTTAGCGGTTATTGCGGCGAAAATGATAATTGAAACACGCTTTGTAAACCAACAATTAATTAAAAATAGCTATGTCGCCCCGATTAAACAATTCTTTCATGATTATGGTAAGTCTACAGCTTTGTTACTACTAGCATTAATAGGGTTGTATCGAATCAGCGACATAGTTTTGGGTGTAATGGCCAATATTTTCTATTTGGATATGGGGTTTTCAAAAATTGAAATAGCAGACGCAAGCAAACTTTTTGGTATGGGGGCTACTTTAGTTGGTGGGTTTATTGGTGGTATTTTAGCTATGCGTTGGGGGGTGATGCGTATCCTATTTATTAGTGCACTAATGGTGGTAATTACTAACTTATTGTTTATTACACTGGTTTATTCGGGCCATAACTTAACTGTATTATATTCTGTAGTCGGTATAGATAGCTTGGTAGGGGGGGTATCTAGTGCTGCGTTTATCGCATTTTTATCTAGCTTGGTAAATGTGAAATTTACAGCCATGCAATACGCAATATTTTCATCATTAATGACGTTGATTCCAAAAGGATTAGCAGGGTATTCAGGCAGTATTGTTGAGAGTATTGGCTATGTGCAATTCTTTATTTTAGCATCGCTTATCGGCTTACCAATTTTAATCTTAGTGTATATGGCCAATAAAAAATTAAAAATTAAAAATTAAAAATCAAAGCGCAATAAGTGCCAATAGATTAATGCATTCTATAAATGGCCAATTTTACTCGACCATTTAAAAACGCGATGCCTTCATCTTCTAACAGCGATCGTTGTAACTTATAAGCATCACTGTTTACATCAAAACTAATACTACCTTGCCCATTAATAACTCTATGCCAAGGCAACTTACTGTCTTTAGGCAGATGGCGTAAAACACTTCCTACAAATCTAGCATGGCTAGGATATCCAGCCAGTTTGGCCAAATCACCGTAGGTGCAAACCTTGCCTTTAGGAATTGACGATAGCTGTTGAAGAATAATATGGCGAATTGAGTCTGATGTTTTCATGGCTTTACTCTGCAATGTTTTTAATTATATCTAAAACGGTGCCGACACTTTTGGTCTTGTCTTCTAAATTGCGTTTCACATCTGCAGTGGAGAGTAAACAAAAAAAGCCCCGAATGGAACATTCGGGGCAAGCGGGTAGTACTTCAAATTGTTTATAGAAAAAGGTTAATCAGTGACCGACTTATACTTGTGCATAGCGGTCACTTAATGAGTCAAAAAATTGCTCTCTTAACTTACTGATTTCTCGTTTGATTTCTGATGCTTCTTTTTCGTTTAAATCTATTTTATCGATATAAAAGTGTCTGCGGAAAAAGATTATCTTGCTGCGAAACTTTCTTAAGCTTTTATAAAGACTTTTCTCATTGAGCAATAATAACTTAGACTCGGCGGCTGATAGCTCATTAAAACATTGGACTAGCTCATCAATAACCAAATAAAATTCACTTTTACGGCTTTCAGGCCAGTCATAGCGATTTTTTGTGGCATTCATGTATTCTTGCATAAGCTCAAAGTACTTCATGAATACGTGGTGAACTTGTTCTGCTTGCTGAGCCACGCTTTCGATTATCTCTCGCTGGTTATCACTGCGCTGTTGATTGACGTTTTGCTTAACTCGCATGCCTGACAACCAATATCCTGACATACCGGCAATTAAAGCGCCCAAAGCGACTTTTGCCGTTGTATCTAACAAGCTGATAACTTCGATCATGATGTCCCCGTGTCAAAAAAATTACAGTTAGCCTTGAAAAGCAAAAATGAAGCCACAATTAAGTAACTAGACAAAAAAAGAGATATTTATGAAGTTTTTATTGTTATTCCTAGCCATTCCTCTGTTTGAGGTAATTGTGTTTGTGAAAGTAGGAGGGGCCATTGGCGCCTTTTGGACCATATTGCTCACCATTAGCACGGCTATTTTAGGCGCCTTCTTGGTCAGAACTCAGGGTATACGAACACTATTTAATGTTAAAGACCAGATATCACAGGGGCAAATGCCAGCTGGTCCTATGGCTGAAGGCATCATTCTATTGGTATGTGGTGCATTTTTACTTGTTCCTGGTTTCATTAGTGACACCATTGGGTTTTTAGGCTTAATCCCCGTTATTCGCCAGTCGGTGGCTAAAAGTATTGTGCAACGAGTGTTTATTGCGCGAGCAGGAGCCCAAGGCTTTCCAGACCAAAACGATATACCCGGAGAGTTCACCAGAGACACTGATAATAAGGTAATTGAAGGTCAATTTAAGCGAGATGAGTAATTGACCACATCTTATTAGGGTTATTTGTAACTTTTTTCTCACAGAACATTGAAAAGCAAAGCGTTAACCCCATTGTTAAATCACTAAAGATTTTAGGCTAAGCCTCACTCCAATTAGGCCTAGCCAACTATAGAAAGCCAGTAAGTTAATTAGCATTTTTTGAGATAGGAGATTTATATGAAAATTCGCCCGTTATACGATCGTATTGTAGTTCGTCGCAAAGAAGAAGAAACAAAAACAGCCGGTGGCATCGTATTACCAGGGGCTTCAGCTGAAAAACCAAATCAAGGTGAAGTAGTCGCTGTGGGTACTGGTCGTATTTTAGACAATGGCAATGTGCAACCTTTAGCGTTATCGGTAGGTGATACTGTTTTATTTGGTCAGTACGGTGCTAATGCAGTAAAAATTGACGGCGAAGAGTTGTTGATTATGAGCGAAAGTGAAATATACGGCATTATCGAAGCTTAAGTCGTTAAGTTTTAAAGAATCAGCAAATCGTTAGTTCACAATATAATTTTTAAGTGTAAGGATTTTTAACATGGCTAAAGAAGTAAAGTTTGGCGACACGGCTCGTAAAAAAATGCAAGCTGGCGTTAACGTACTGGCAGATGCGGTAAAAGTAACATTAGGGCCAAAAGGTCGTAATGTGATTTTAGATAAATCATTTGGTTCACCAACCATTACTAAAGATGGTGTATCGGTTGCTAAAGAAATTGAATTGGCCGACACATTTGAAAATATGGGCGCCCAAATGGTTAAAGAAGTGGCGTCTCAGGCAAATGATAAAGCCGGTGATGGAACCACAACAGCTACAGTATTAGCGCAAGCAATTATTAATGAAGGTCTAAAAGCGGTAGCCGCAGGCATGAACCCAATGGACCTTAAGCGTGGTATCGATAAAGCCACCGCAGCGGTTGTTATTGAGCTTGCTAAGCTAGCTCAGCCTTGCACTGATACTAAAGCTATTGCTCAGGTAGGTACTATCTCGGCTAACTCTGATACTGCAGTGGGTGATTTAATTGCTCAGGCAATGGAAAAAGTTGGCAAAGAAGGCGTTATTACTGTTGAAGAAGGTTCAGGTTTAGCTGACGAATTAGACGTAGTGGAAGGTATGCAATTTGACCGCGGCTTCTTATCTCCTTACTTCATTAACAACCACGAGAAAATGAATGTAGAGCTAGAAAACCCATTAGTTTTATTAGCCGATAAAAAAATCGACAATCTACAAGACATCATCCCAATTTTAGAAGCGGTGGCTAAATCTGGCCGTCCACTATTAATTATTGCTGAAGACGTTGAAGGGCAAGCACTTGCAACATTAGTGGTTAACACTATGCGCGGTACGTTTAAAGTAGCAGCTGTTAAGGCTCCTGGTTTTGGTGATCGTCGTAAAGCGATGTTACAAGACATTGCGATTTTAACCGGTGGTAAAGTGATCTCTGAAGAAGTGGGTCTAAGTTTAGAAACCACTACTTTAGAAGATTTAGGTACAGCTAAGAAAATTGTCATCGATAAAGAAAATACCGTTATCGTTGATGGAGCAGGCTCTGAAGCCGATGTAATATTACGTTGCGATCAAATTCGTGCCGAAGCTGAATCTTCAAGCTCTGACTACGACAAAGAAAAACTTCAAGAACGTTTAGCTAAGCTTTCTGGCGGTGTTGCCGTGATTAAAGTGGGCGCTGGTTCTGAAATAGAAATGAAAGAGAAAAAAGACCGTGTAGAAGACGCACTTCAAGCGACTCGTGCAGCAGTTGAAGAGGGTGTTGTTGCTGGCGGTGGCGTTGCTTTAATTCGTGCCATCAGTACTGTTACAGTGGAAGGTGATAACGAAGACCAAAACGTAGGGATCGCATTAGCACTCCGTGCAATGGAAGCGCCTTTGCGCCAAATTGCTACCAACGCAGGTGATGAAGCCTCTGTTGTGGTTGATAAAGTGAAATCTGGCACAGGTAACTTTGGTTATAACGCTGCAAACGGTACTTACGGCGATATGATTGAGCTGGGTATTCTTGATCCAGCCAAAGTAACTCGTTCTTCATTACAAGCCGCGTCTTCTATTGGTGGTCTAATGATTACTACTGAAGCCATGGTAGGTGATTTACCAGAAGAAAAGTCAGCTGCAATGCCTGATATGGGCGGTATGGGCGGTATGGGTGGTATGGGCGGCATGATGTAATTTTTATTACATAGCTCTTACTTATCAATAAAAGCCCGAATAGAAATATTCGGGCTTTTTTATTTCGCTTTACATACAATACCAATTCCATTAATTAAGTTTCCACTTTTGCCCAATTCCCGGAGTACAGTTTTATCACTCTAGGCACATCAGATATAAAACATTCTTCGCTCGGCTCCATTCATCAACAATATCGTCGAAGCCTTTAAAACATCTATTCGTTAGTTCATTTTGTCTCAGCCATTGCCATACTTTTTTGATTGGATTTAATCCTCTTGGGGTTTAATTCCTCACCGCTTGCGGTCTACAATGGCTGAATGAGCGAATATATACATAAAAGATATAATGTCACGATGATTAAAAGCCTAACGGCTAGACACATATTTAAAGAATGCCCAGAAGTTAAGAAGCAGTTATGCAGAGGTGAGTTTTGGTCAGATGGGTGACCCTGTGTATTTTAAAAACTGTCTAGAAGCTAAATATTTATATACTAAGACTAAAACGTTAAGCTGCCAGCCTTTGTCGATACCTTCATGGATTACCTGGGTACGGGAATTTCCCTCACACTTTCGTACCAACCTGCAGCCGTCAGTTGAATACTAATATCTTTGTCTGAGTCATTCTCGAAATACCAGCCATGGTCACCTGCGAAGGCTGCAGTCAAACTGCCACTTTCTTGACTATCTTGATGCTTTTTGTAGAAAACTAGGGTTCCTAGGCTACCGTCGTCCGGTTTCTCCGTATGTCCATGAAACTCTGTTAGGGAAAGGCCTTCAGCATCGCCTTGCACTTGCCATTGATAAACCACTGTATCGTGCTTCTGCATGGCAAATTTAAGCTCCATGGCGTTGCCAGCAGCGAGTACGACCTCAAGTTGGGTAGACTTGTATCTTTCAGACTGATCTTGGTATGCAAAAGGCTCTGGTTCAACCTCCCTCCATGTGAGTGACGCATTGTCGGTCGTTTCCGTAGGCAGTTGGCTGCATGCCGATAGTACCGAAGCAGTAGCTATGAGTTTTATTAATTTTATCATGACACTCTCTGTTTTTTTGAGTCATATAGAAATTGAGTGATACCTGTATGGGTCGAAAAAAGTTCTTTTCCGTCTACTCATACAAGCAACGCTTTTACTGTAATAGTTTTTTAAAAATCAAGATCATCGGTTAATTAGTTAATTGGTTAATTAGTTAATTGGTTAATTGTTTGGTTTTTAATGATTTGTTTTTTCGTAATCTGCGCCAGGCAATTACCAAAGAAGTTAACGAGAATATAACTCCAGTAATCGATAAAAATATTACTATAATGTCCCATAGTGGCCTATTAGCGAGTAAGAATCGAAAATCTAAGCTGTGTAAACCGTTGTAGAGCCAGCGTTTTACTCGGTCTGTTTGTGTTGAGCGAGCTAATATTTCACTTGTTGTGGCGTCAATGTAATACCATGTACTTTCGGTATCAGAAAACCGAGCTCTAAAGACCGGCAAGGGCATATAACGATTGTGTGTGGTGTAATAATAATTATCGTATTCGGTGACGCTCTCCAGTTTGACTAATCCACTATCGGGCAGTAATTGAGAAATTGCGTTACGTGTTTTTTGTTCGAGTTCCTTTGCGTTCATGTTAGTAACCATGCGGAAAGGGTCCAGTGAACTATTGCTATTTTCTTTTTTGGCAATGAGTAAGCCTTCGCCGTCAAGCATCTGCCAAGAGAGTTCTTTAATACCCTGATTTTTTGCGGCATGGTCTTTTAGGTTTTTAAGGCTCTCATCAAACGCTTTTAAGTTATAGCTGTTGCCGGTATAACGGTTGACTTGTTCAACGGAAGAGGTCTTGTTGTTGAAAATCCCAAATGGATTCATTGAAAACAGACCACTCACAATAAACATGGCTATGAACAGGGTGAATGTAATGCCCAAAAGGTGGTGCCATTTTTGTATGCCTGTATACGGCGTAACATTTCCATTTTTATAGCGACGCTTTAGGCGTAATCTTAAAAAGCCAACGATTGTTCCTGAGACAACCGAAATAACCCCCGCAATCGAAATAACAATGACGACATTGACCCAAAGGTTCGAATGTTTGCGCAATTGCATTGGGTAAATCCAATGAATAGTCGAACCAGCCCAATTCCACATTCGTTCCCAGCGATGAGTATCTCGAAGGACTTCACCTGTAGAGCTCGATATATATAAAATAGTGCCTTTTTCATTATTAAGGCTCACCTTATGCAATGGGCGATGCTCATTGAACCCACCATAGACCGTCCATTGGTCCATCTCAATACTTGCTAAATATTCAGACGCATTGTTCTGCGAAGTAATGTCACTATTTTGCGCGTATAAAGTCGCTATTTTTTCAGCATCTGACGGCTGAATGTTCTTAAGCGTATTGCCATTGTCAGCGTAAATAATTGTTTTGCTGTTATCAGCGAACGTCAATTTGTATGCGGGCCGCCCTAGTACTGATAATAGGCTCAATTGGTCAATGACTGACTCACTTGAAATTTTGTCTTGAATGTCAGAAAAATCCGTATTTATGGCTTTTAATTCTAATAAAGACGAAGCATTAACCCGTTCACGTTCGGTCAGTTCAGGGTATTCGACGTACATCATAACAATGCCAGACGCAAACCAAAGAAAGAACATGATCGACATTACAATGCCGAACCAACGATGAGTTAGATATAAAGTGCGTTTAAAATTCATTTTTATTCATTGTTATCCATTGGGCTTAGGTGACCTGTTTAAGGCTGATAAAGGTCATAGACGACCCCCCTCCTTAAATTGGAAAGCGTCTATGACTTGGACTAGGAGTTTTTATTGGGGGCGTTTAATAAGAACAGAGGACTCTTCTTAAAAATTCAGATCCAGCGTAAGGCTAAGCGAGCGCGGCTCCCCAACTGACCATTGACCGCCAGCCCAGTGATCCGATGTTGCATAGAGTTCATCGCCAATGTTCTTAGCGTTAACTGTCAGTCGAGCAGTCTCATTGAAGCTATAACCAACGAAGAGATCCACAATGGTATAAGAAGGTAAGGGTGTATTCTCATAGGGGCGTTCATCAACATACCTTAGGTCAGCACCGAAGCGAACGCGCTCGGTTGCGTTATAAAGAAGGCCGGCATTGAAAGTGACATCTGGGCTGTAGGGAGTAGGGGTAAATTCATTACCCGTATCGCGCTCTGAATCGACCATTGCCGCATTGATATACGTGACAAGGCTTTCGTTTAAAAGATAGTCAAGTCCAACCTCAATCCCCTGTGCGGTTTGTTCGGGTACTGATGTGAAGACGGTTGGGTCGGAATTATCTGGGTCGTCAATCAGCATATTCTGTCTAGCGATATTAAATATCGCTAGGTTCCACGAAAGCCGCCTCTCCATTAGCGACTGCTTAATTCCTATTTCAGTTTGTTTTACCGTTACCGTGTCTGCTTCGCGCAGCGCATTTTGAACACGAACAATATCACCGCCATTTTGGTGTGTGTCACCTGTGGATACTTGTCCATACAATGCAGTTTCTTGATTTAGATCGTAAACAAACCCTAACCTCACCATTAATGGGGCAACTTTCTGATTAACACTGTTGTCTACATTGGTGTCTCGGACACCTAATTCGTTGTAGGTTAGTCGTTCGTAATCTGTCTTAATAATGTCATAGCGAAGACCTGAAACAAGTGCAAATTTATCAGTGAAGCGTAACTGTGTTTCTGCAAATAGTGCCACTTGACTGACGTCCGATACCTGATCAAGTACAGCGACACTGTCGGTCAGATCCGACCATGAGCCAGCAATAAAGTTAGCCGGGTCAACTGAATCAGTATCACCATCCCAGTCCACCGAGTTGGGGTGTGAAGAATTAAAATTAGATGTGTACTTCATACTGACATCCGTAAGCTCAAATCCAATAGATGATTTCCATCCGACATCGCCAATGTTTGAATTGAATACGAGGTTACCACGCATGCCTTGTTGTTTTAATTCGTGGCGAATAATCAGTGGATCCGCGCGCATGATCAAACTATTGTCACCGTTGGTTGAGTAGGTCTCTACGGTTTGCCAGTAACGATCGGTATTCAGTGAAAACAGTTCTGCATTAAGGCTAACAGAATCTGATATGTTCCAGTCAGCGATTAGACGCGTTATTTGATCGTCATAATTTATCTGAGAATCTCCTACATTAGGATTTAACTCGACCCAATCCTTATTGAAATCACCGTCAACCAAGGGGATGCCGAAATAACGTAACGGTGATTGTTCGCCAGCGTCATGGCGTATAGTTAATGCTAGATCGTCACTTGCTTGCCATTTAAGCGCTAAAGCCGCCATCTCAGATTCGCTTGCGCCATTGCTGACCCAATTATCTGATTTGCTAACACTAATATCGGCTCGACCTACCAGAGATTCCGCGAGTTCGCCATTAACACTCGCGCCTAAAAACTGTGTGTTGTTTTCGCCAACCGAAAGCCGAATGTCCGCCTCAAACTCCTCTGAAGGAGATTTGGGAATGACGTTGTAAGCACCAGCGATACCACCAAGTCCATACAGTACGGAAGCAGGCCCTTTTAAAATCTCGATTCGTTCCACAGCCCAAGTGTCAAAAGGAAAAGTAAGGGTGCCGGCAAGTGTGAAGTAGCGATTGCCATCATAGAGTTTGGTAACCGCATCCTGACCGGTAAACCCTCTTGCGCTAATACTTGTGCCGCCATTACCTGGGTTTCCTGCGCCAGAAAACCCAGCGCTTCGCGTCACCGCATTTAGAAGTGAGAAATCATTTCTAATGCGTATTGCGTCGCCACTAATGATGTCGATGGTCGCGGGTATTTCCTTCAAGCTTAAGTTTAATCGGCTGCCGTTTTCGCTAGTCGAGGTTACCTTATTACCAATGACGTGAATTACCTCAAGTGTACTTTCGGAATCTGTCCGCATGTCGATATCGGCATCGGTGGCTATCGCGGCACAGGAACTGGTTATTATTGCCAAGGTGGGCAGGCTGCGCAGACCAACCTTAAGCTTATGTAAGAGTCCGAGTTTTAGGTTGTTCTGAAAACCCTTATTTTTATAATAAATATTATACATTTAACTATCTCATTATAGATATGATATATCATATCTTTCAGTATTTAAAAAAAGAGTATCGTTATTTACCGATGGCGTCCTCAATTATTCAGAACACTTGCCGGTAATTTGAAACATCAGTTTTGAAGTTCATTAAGAAGGCAGTTTCTAGCGTACGGTTTTATCGCCTTCCACTTTCTACACCCGTGCCGAATAGCACCGCAAAGCAAACACAACCTTAATATTGATATGATATAACATATCATATAATATTTACAACAAGATTGCGTTATTTTCTGTCGGCATTCCAAATTATTCAGAACGCTTATTGGTAATTTGCAACATTCGTTTTTGAAGTTCATTCATAAGGCGGTTTCTATCGTACGGTTTCATCGCCTTCCACTTTTCACACTCGAGACGAGTACGACCGCAACCCAAGCACCAACGCTTAGGCCCAGAGAATTCACATAGATCAATGCAAGGGCTTTGATGTTTTTTCAAAAATTTTCTCTCATAACTTTGGCTCTATAATCAAGTTGTCTCGCTTAAATACTTCTATAATCACAGTTCACGCAACACCTGTTCTACGCTAGATTCTAATTGCCTAAGTCGATTCAATTCTTCTAAAAGTCGTTGTTCTAAGTTTTTGTAATTGAGCGGTAGTGTTCGTTGGCAAATGCTGTACCCTTTTCCAGATACCTTGTATCCCTTCCAGCCACCCATGCGAGAACCCTCTAATTCTAGAAATTTTTGAATAAATATTGCTTGAGAAGGGCAATCCTCTTCAGCATGCATGCAGATTGGAAAGGCTTTCTGTTTAATCTGAGGGGCTTCAATATAAGTTTCAAAATGTATTCCACCTTGATTTTGATTGTGCCAACTCGATTTATAGAGCTGTAGGTATACGCCTCGATTGTATATCTGCCAGTCGTCTTCAAACCAAGGTGACTGTCTTAGTTTTTTTTCAAGACCTTTGAAAATACTCTTAATATCTTTCATACAGTTATTCCGTGTTATTACTTTTGAAAACGTTAATGCATAAAGCCTTCAAGAAAATAGCGAATAAAATGTTTATCTTTTTGAATTTATAAATTGTTATACATCGTATTTTTTACAGTTAATACTAAGGTAAATTAAACGCGGTGATTAACGCACTAATATTGTGCTGCATCATGTTTAAATACGTTCCTGCTGGGCCATCGAGGTCACTCAATGCATCCGAATACAGACGACCACCAATGACCACATTGGTCTCAGATGCAATACGCTCGAGTAAACGTGAGCTATTGATGTTCTCTACAAAGAGTGCTTTTACATTCTGCTCGCGTATCTGATCAATGACGTTAGCCACATCTTGGGCAGAGGCTTCTATCTCTATACTGAGACCAAGCGGAGCTAAGAAACGAATATCGAATTCACGCTCTAAATACCCGAAGGCATCATGGCTGGTAACAACAATGCGTTTATTCCTGGGGACATCTGCAAGTTCTTTTAGCAGGTTATTCTCTAAGGCGTTTAAGGTATTAAGATACTGCAGTTGGCGCTGGACAAAGTCATCCCTGTACTGTGGCCTAAGCGTGATCAATGTGTGAGTGATGTTCTGAATATACACACGAATATTGTCAAAGCTCTGCCAGGCATGTGGGTCTATTTCTTCGCCATTTTGAATAGCGTTGACCCCGTCACTGGCAATAAGTTGTTTGTTTTTATAGCCGCTATTCTTTATTAAACGTGTTATCCAACCTTCAAATGCCAAGCCATTAAAAACGACCAAATCAGCTTTGGCAATGGCAACCGCATCAGAAGGTTTTGGTTGATAGGTATGCGCATCTTGATTGCGGTTAACTAAATTGGCCACCACGACGTGTTCGCCGCCTAGCGTGTTAACTAAATCTTCTAAAATGGAAAAGCTAGTAACTACGCGAATACTCGATTCGCTGGCGCTGGCTGTATTCATTAAGCACACCAGACTAAGAAACACTGAGCAAAGAAACGGTAACTTAGAATAAATAGACGTAGAAAAAGTGATTGTTCTGTTCATCATTATTTAGCCTGTAAGATGACGATTGGAATTGTATTTTTGAAGCAACCCGCCGTTAAGGCCTACCAATAGGGAGGTTATGTAGACGATGCCTAATGACAGAACTATGGCTGGCCCTGCGGGTAAATCAAAATAGAAAGAGAGTAATAGCCCGGCGTAACAACCGGCAAAGCTCATCACTATGGAGATAAGTAAAATGCCGTCTAGTGTCTTTGCCCAAAAGCGCGCCGCTGCTGCTGGCAATATCATTGTGCCAATCGCCATCAACGTGCCCAAAGCGTGGAACCCAGCAACTAGGTTAATCACCATTAAAAATAAAAAACCATAATGGGCGATTGAGCTTGTGTAGCCTGAACCGCGTAAAAACGAGGGGTCGACACACTCGATCACCAATGGCCTATATAAAAAAGCCAAGACCACTAAACTGATAGTGCTGATGCTGGCTAGCAACCAAAGCGCGGCATTATCGAGTGCTAAAATATTGCCAAAAAGTACATGGAATAAGTCTACGTTACTGTGCTTAAGCGAAATGATTAATACGCCTAATGCCAGAGAAATTAAGTAAAAAGCGGCTAAACTGGTGTCTTCCTTAAGATGCGTATTACGCGCGACCCAACCCGCGAGCACTGCAACCACAAGACCCGCGACTAACCCACCCAAGGTGAGCGCTAATAAGGATAAACCTGATAGCAAATAAGCAATGGCAGCACCTGGAAGTATGGCGTGTGCCATAGCATCGCCGGTGAGACTCATACGCCTTAGTGTCATGAATATCCCAACAGGCACAGCGCCTAAACATACGGCAAGGCTACCTATTAGTGCACGCTGCATAAAAATATAGTCATTGAACGGAGCTAATAATAACTCACTCATATTAGGCCGCACCTTGCATGCACAAGTGAGCACGCTCATCAAACGCTTCAGAAAGCTGTCTTGCTTTTTTTAAATTTTCTTTGGTAAGTATGTCTTTTGTGGTGCCATGCCCAATACATTCTCGCGCTAGTAGTAATGTCTGCGGGCAATGTTGTTGAACATAATCAAGGTCATGCGTCACCATGATTACAGTGCGATTATTTTGGTGCCATTGCTTTATCACTTGAGTGAGATCAGTCAAGGTTTTCAAATCAATCGCATTAAAGGGCTCATCCAAAAGAATCACGGGTTGATCTTGCAGCAATACTCTTGCAAACAAACAGCGTTGCAGTTGACCACCGGACAATGTATTGATCATCCTGTGCTCAAAGCCCTGTAAGCCGACCACTGCGATAGCATCGGCACATTGTTTATGATGCGACTTGCTCAGCGATTTAGAAAATCCAAGTTTGGCCCATAAACCCATGACAACCAGCTCAAATACAGTAACAGGGAAACTGTTATCTAACTGAGCTTGCTGCGGCAGATAAGCCACTGTATTTGGGCATAGGCCTTCAATGCTGCCTTCATGTATGTTTGTTAGCCCAGCCATAGCATTCAACAAGGTGGATTTTCCTGCGCCGTTGGGGCCTACTATGGCCAACCACTCACCTTTACCGATAGTGGTTGTTATATGGTGAACCGCAGGGTGTCGTTCATAGGCAAGCGTGAGATTGTTAAGTTTAATACTCATGATGAATAGGTTATCCCTATGACTAATGCCCACATAATCATACTCAAACCGAGTGCCAAACCTATGCGACTGAAGACACTCCAATACAGCAGAGGGGTTGGTAGCATTACCTTGAACTTCTTCATGCCTGATAACCTGTAGAGGTGGGTTCATGTGATTGATGTAAATAATTTCGCATGACTAAGCCGTACTT
>JBLHVV010000026.1:0-31402 GCA_047628755.1 Crocinitomicaceae bacterium
GTATAACCACTAGGCTGCTCTTTACCTTTAAAGATAAGGTCAGAAGCCGCTTGGAAGGCGATAGTGTTAAAGTCTGGTGCCATATTAATATAGTGTGGGTCGTTAGCGTTTTGGCCATCTACAATGGCGGCCATGCGCCTAAGGCTTGCTTCAACCTGCCCGGTTGTGCAAATGCCATGCTCTAACCAGTTGGCAACGTGTTGAGATGAAATACGCAGAGTTGCACGATCTTCCATTAGGCCCACGTTGTTAATGTCTGGAACTTTAGAGCAACCGATACCAGCGTCAACCCAACGAACAACGTAACCCAGAATACCCTGGTTGTTGTTGTCTAGTTCATGCTGGATCATTTCAGGCGTCAATGCGTCGATAGCTGCTTGGTCCATTAGCGGAATAGTTAAGATGTCGTCTACATTTGCATGTTCACGAGTCTTCAAGCCATTTTGAACTTCAAATACGTCAACCATGTGGTAATGAATAGCATGCAGAGTTGCAGCAGTAGGTGATGGTGTCCAAGCAGTGTTTGCACCAGCTTGAGGGTGCCCAATTTTCTGTTCCATCATCATCCCCATTTCGTCTGGGATAGGCCACATTCCTTTACCAATTTGAGCGCGACCTTGTAGGCCAGTCTCAAGACCGGTGTCTACGTTCCAGTCTTCATAAGCGCCAATCCATTTTTGCTGCTTCATCATTGTTTTAGCAACAAAAGCACCAGCTAGCATGGACGTATGAAGCTCATCGCCTGTACGGTCTAAGAAACCTGTGTTAATGAAAACAACTCGCTCAGAGGCAGCGCGAATGCATTCTTTAAGGTTAACAGTCGTACGACGCTCCTCATCCATTATGCCCACTTTCATAGTATTACGTGGAAGTTCAAGTGCGTCTTCAATGCGACCAAATAGTTCAGTGGTGAAAGCCACTTCTTCTGGGCCATGCATCTTAGGTTTAACGATGTTAATAGAACCAGTTGTAGAGTTTTTAACCTTACTATTACCTTTAAGGTCATGCATGGCGATCATTGCAGATAGAACTCCATCCATAATGCCTTCAGGAATCTCAGATCCATCTTCTAGCAAGATCGCAGGGTTAGTCATTAAGTGACCCACGTTACGAATGAACAGCATAGAGCGGCCCTTCAGAGAGAAAGTGTTACCGTCTAAGCCATTAAATTCACGATCTGCGTTCATTGTACGAGTGAACGTTTTACCGCCTTTACTCACTTCTTCAGCAAGGTCGCCTTTCATAAGGCCTAACCAATTACCGTAAGTAACTACTTTATCGGCTGCATCTACACAGGCTACAGAGTCTTCGCAATCCATAATGGTGGTTAGAGCGCTTTCTAGCACCAGATCCTTAAGGCCAGCTGGGTCAGTTTTGCCAACTGGACTGGTAGAGTCAATTTGAAGCTCTAGGTGTAATCCATTATTTTTAAGTAAGATAGAACTTGGGTTGGAAATATCGCCAGTATAACCAACTAGCTTGGCTTCATCTTTAAGACCCGCTTTAGAGCCGTCTTCTAAATTAGCTACTAATTTTCCATTTTCTATGGCGTAAGCAGTCGTGCCTATATGAGAGCCAGTGGCTAATGGTGCCGCTATGTTTAATACGCCGCGAGCGTATGCGATAACTTTATCGCCACGTACTTTGTTGTATCCGCCACTGCCTTTTTCAGCGCCGCCTTCGTCAGAGATAACCTTGGTGCCATATGCTGCGTCATACAAAGAACCCCAACGGGCATTAGATGCGTTAAGTGCAAACCGAGCGTTCATGACCGGTACAACCAGCTGTGGGCCAGCCATTTCAGCGATTTCAGGCTCAACATTTTCTGTTGTTGCAGAGAAAGCAGGACCTTGGGGAACTAGGTAGCCAATTTCTTCTAGGAATGCTTTGTATTCAGTAAAGTTGTGAGCTTGGCCGCTACGTGCTGAATGGTAATCGTCTATTTTTGCTTGCAGATCTTCACGCTTAGCTAATAGCGCTCTGTTTTTAGGCGCTAGTTCGTTTGCAATAGAGCTAAATCCTGACCAGAATTTGTCTTGGTCAACGCCAGTACCAGGGATCGCTTTTTCGTTAACGAAGTCAAAAAGCTCTTTTGCAACTTGTAGAGCGCCAATTTGGATGCGTTCAGTCATGTTATGCCTCAGGTAATATCCGAACGTTAATAGAAGTTCGGCTGTGAATACACTGGTAATGCTTAGAAATGACCCCCAAGCATTGCCTAAAAAAGAGCATGAGATTCTACACGAAATATTCATGAAAAACATGAAGGAATAATGAGTATAAGTACCAGTGATGGCCAGATTGTTAGATATAAGGACTTGGCCTGAAATTATAGCTGGGCTAGAATCAATATATAACAATTAAATGATGATTTATGCAGCAGACAGAGTTATTCCCCGTCCCCAACCCATGTATAGGTGTTTGCCAAAGCAATACTAAGGGTTATTGCATGGGTTGCTTAAGGTCTCGCACGGAGCGGCAAAATTGGAATGATTTGATGCCGGCTGAAAAAATGCGTGTTATTGAAATATGCGACATTCGTAAAGTTAAATTAGCTGCAGCGCTTAAGGCTAAGAAAGAAAAAGACGAAATACTGGCTAGCGGTAACGAACCGGCTAAGCCAGCAACTGTTATTAAAGAAAAAGATGCTTCGCCAGCTTCGGGCCGCCCTGAACCAAGTCAGCCTGAGAATAGCTTAGACCTTTTCTAAACTTTAGAAGGTGGTCTTAGGCCTTGTTTTGGCTATCTCTATGATCTGATCACTCTCTAAAACATTGACCCCTAGGTCTGGCGAAGACATTAGTGAGGTCAGGGTAGTGGCAACATCGTCCATATTTATTGGTCGGTATCTGCGTAAACGCCCAACTAAAAATGGGCATATTAAGTTAGAAGCGAGACCACCAATATATTCAAAAAATCTAAATTCTTCTCTTTTACCCAGTAACAAACTTGGTCTTAAAATCCAGATTGTTTCCCAAGAAAACGTCTTAATTGAATGCTCCATTTTACCTTTAGTATTCAAATAAAAGCTTTTGCTCTCAGAGCTCGCGTCAAGTGAACTAACAACAGCAAACTTCTGACTGTTATTATTATTTGCCCATTTTGCAAAATTAACCACGTAATCGTAGTCAACTTTACAAAAATCAGTCCTGGAGCCAGCTTTTTTGATGGTGGTCCCCAATGTGCAATAGCTGATGATTTCAATTTCTTCATTTAGCTTATTAGAGCTTATTTTAAAGTTTGCTAATTTGTTGAAATTAACTAGGTGCTCGAATACCTTACGGTTTTCAATACCAGTAGGCCTCCTAGTTAAAAGATGAATCCTCTCAATTTCATTGCTCGCAATTAAATTGCCTAAAAGCCTTTTGCCAATTTCACCTGTACATCCAGCAAAATACACATGCTTCTTATTGGGCATTTTGAGCTTTAACCTTCATCTTCATAAATTCGCTGTGACGTAAGTGCAACAGGTCAGAAATCTTGCGAATAATATGCACTTCATAGCGATCTAGGTGTCCGTCAGCAAACGCTATAGACCACAAAGTGAATACTAAGCTTAGCTTCTGATCTATATCAAAAGACTCATTTAAATGACGGGTAAACTGATGCAAGGAAGTAGCGTGGTCTACTTCAGTTTCTGCTATTTTAATGAGCGCCAAGCATTCCTGTGTTGTTAGCCCAGTATGCGCTTTTAGCAATGCTGGTAACTTAGCTTTTTCCTCATCATTAAACTGGTCATCAGCCATGACCACCTCGACCATCAAAGCAGCAGCTGCTCGATCAACAGAACCGGTTGATTGCTCAGTAGGTTCTACAGCTTCTTTTTTGAACCAGTCTAAAAATGAATTAAGCATCGTTTATTTCCTTTGTAGGAGTATGTTCTAAGTAACTGCTTTCAATAAAGCCTTCAAGAGATACTAGGTCAGCGGCAAAATTCCTAATACCTTCAGAAAGCTTCTCTGTTGCCATTGGGTCTTGATTCAATATCCAGCGAAACTCAGCTTCATTTAACTGTGGCCATTTGTCATCTAAAGAAGGCTGCTTGCTATCAAGTTTTTGCTCTAAGGTGTCATTGTCTCTTTCTAATTCGGCCAGTAGGGCAGGGCTTATTGTTAACTTATCACAACCTGCTAGCGCCTCTATTTCGCCAGTGTTTCGAAAGCTTGCACCCATTACAATGGTACTGTAATCATATGCTTTGTAGTAACGGTAAATTCTAGACACCGAAACAACACCTGGGTCTTCGTTCGAAGGATAGCTGTCCTTTCCTTCTGCTTTTTTATACCAGTCCAAGATACGACCTACAAATGGACTGATCAATTTAGCATTGGCCTGCGCGCAAGCAACAGCTTGAACAAAGCTAAACAGCAAGGTTAAATTACAAGTAATACCTTCTTCTTCCAGTACCTTGGCCGCTTGAATGCCTTCCCAAGTAGACGCGATTTTAATAAGAATACGATCGCGCCCTATGCCTGCGTCTGCATACAAGCCAATCAATTTCCTGGCTTTTTCAACAGTGGCTACGGTATCAAACGACAACCGAGCATCTACTTCTGTAGATACATATCCAGGAACAGTGGCTAGGATCTCTAAGCCGATTTTGACACTTATCATATCTAAGGCATTAGCCAACAATGGGCCACTTTGACCCTGAGCCCACTCAACCGATTGCTCAATAAGCGCTTGGTATTGAGGAAGCTGTGCGGCCTTATAGATTAATGAAGGATTGGTGGTGGCATCTTGGGGGGTGAATAATTTGATGGCCTCTATGTCACCGGTATCTGCAACTACAGATGTCATGGTTTTAAGTTGTTCTAATTTATTCATGGCGCTACTTATAATTATTGGTGTTTATCCCATTACTGTGTTCAAAATGGCAGGTAATGTCAAACATTCTATTAAGTGCATATTTAACCGGCTTACTTACATATAATAACAAGGGTTTAAGCTCGCTAAATCGAGCGTAATTTATTCCCATAAGCCGTGATACTAAACAATAGCTTTAATATCAGTATAGTTTTTACTGATGGGCATAAAGGCTAGGGCATCCTCTATCACCTGAAGTGTGGCAGTAGTTTTGTAAGCTTGCTCACTAAGGTGACGTCTAAATTGGCGACTGCCCGGTAAGCCGTTAAACAGTCCTAATAAATGTCGAGTTATATAGGCTAACTTCCCACCCTGACTTAAATGTCTTTCAATATATGGATACATTCCACGAATGACATCTTGCAGGTCCCGAGCGTCTTTATTATGCCCATAAAATTCATGATCAACATCAAGCAGCAAAGAAGGGTTGTGGTAGGCTTCGCGACCAATCATTACTCCGTCGGAGTATTCTAGTGCAGATTTCATTTCTTCGATGGTTTTTAATCCACCGTTGATTAATATCTCTAATTGCGGGAAGTCTAGCTTTAACCGCTTAACAAAATCATATTTTAGCGGCGGAACTTCACGATTCTGCTTGGGAGATAAACCCTGAAGAATGGCTTTTCTTGCATGAACAATGAACGTCCCACAGCCAGTAGCGGCGACAACATTTACAAAATCATGAAGCTGTTCATAACTGTCATGGTCATCAATACCAATTCGATGCTTAATAGTAACCGGTATGTCGCAAGCGTCCTGCATAGACTTTATGCAATCGGCGACCAGTTGCGGGTGGCCCATTAGGCAGGCACCTATCATATTGTTTTGTACCCGGTCAGAAGGGCATCCCACATTTAAATTTACTTCATCGTAACCAAATTGTTGAGCAATTTTAGCACATTCAGCCAGCTCATTTGGCTTGCTTCCGCCTAGCTGAAGTGCAACAGGGTGCTCTTCTTCATTGAAATCTAAAAATCGATGTGCACCGCCTTCACCGTGGATAATGGCACCAGTTGTTACCATTTCAGTATATAAGAGGGCCTCTTTCGAAAGGGTTCTCCAAAAAAAACGACAATGCTTGTCAGACCAATCCATCATCGGGGCGGTACTAAATGTTCGGTTAATTTTTGTCTTGTGAGTCATTACATAAGTCAGTCATTGAGCAGATTTTTCAATTATAAAGGGTAAGGACAAAGAATGCCATGCGGGGGCAGTGTGATCAAAAGTATTCCTGTTTAAGCAGTTTATCAAACAACGCTACAGGTACGGCCTTACTAAAATGATAACCTTGGCACATATCACAGCCCATATCGCATAAAATAACCCGAGCATGTTCAGATTCAACGCCTTCGGCAACCACTTTAAGGCCAAGGTTATGTGCCATGTGAATAGCTGTTTGCACCAGTACTTGGTTTTGCTTGTCTGACTCTAGGTTCAATATAAATGTTTTATCAATTTTAAGTTCTGTTGCGGGTAATTTTTTTAGATAAGCTAAGTTACTGTAGCCTGTCCCGAAGTCATCTATGGCTATATGAAATCCCAGCTCACTTAATTGCCATAAGTTTTTAAGTGCATGCTGAGTATCTGTCATCATTTGTGTTTCTGTTATTTCAAGCACTATATTTTTTGCAAGATTCTGATGTTCTGTAAATAAAACATTAACGGCTTCAATAAACTTTTTATCTTGTAAATTAAATGCACTTATATTTATAGAAAGTAAAAAGTTAGGAAGAGACTTAGCCCATGTTAACTGTTGTGTAATAGCATTTTTTAATACCCAAAGACTGAGAGCCTGTATCACACCAGTTTGTTCAGCCGTTTGAATAAACTGATCAGGCATAATTAAACCGTATTCTTCATGGGGCCAACGGATCAAAGCCTCTGCTCCAATTATTTTTTTTGTATGGGCATCTACTAAAGGTTGGTAGTAAAGGGCTAAATTGTCATTATGTATGGCGCGGCTCAACTCGGCCATCATATTGAATCTCCGCTCGTTATAAGGGTCAATCTCCAAGCTATATTTAACAATACTCTGATCGCCGGGCACAGCGTAGTCTAAAGCTATGCGAGCGTGTCTTAAAAGCGATGCGGCATCATTTATATCAGCTGTGAAGTCGGTATAGGACATCACTAGGTAAGGCTCTATTTCCATATTGGAGATATCTAGGGGTGTGTCCAAGTTATTCCTCAATAATTTTAGCGATGCCATGACTTTATCGGAGTCTGTTTCTGCTGTTATAAACCCATGTGTGGTTGAGTTTAAAGTAGCAGCAAACACTTTTTTATTTGATTTAATGGCCGTGAATTGTCCTGATTCTTTTAATGTGTTGTTGAGTCGCTCACTAAATGCTTTCTGAGCTTGCTCGCTGAATTTCCTGCCAAGTGTTTTATCTATCTCGCTAATCCGTGAAAGTCGAATATAAACTACTGTTAATCGATGCTCTTGTAAAATACCATCCTCAATCCAAGCTTCAAACGCTGAAAAATTAGGCAGGCCGGTTATTGGATGATGCAACGAACTGTAGAGTAGGTCCTGATGCAATTCAGCGGTCTTCCTACTACTCTTTATTATTATTTCTTGTGCTTGGATGCGAGTTTCTTTCTCTGTGTGTATTCTTCTTGCCATAGCAATTGAAAATGTAATTAGCTCCATCACTGAACCGATTTGAATAGAGTTTGTTGTAATTAAGTTGAAAGGAATTACACCAAGTTTTAGTAATAGAAAGCAGACTACACCTACAATTAGCCATGACCAGGCCAGAATATATAAACTTTTATCCCTCCTGTTCTTTGAATATTGAATACCGATGATAAAACATGCTGGAATCGTGGTAAGTCCACAAACCACCATTAGTTGAATAGCCAATGCATACCCGACTAACGGACTAATCATTACAACTGCAACAGGAATAATAGCGAATATAGAAAGTGCTTTCTTACCAAAGGAGTGCTCTGCAATTTTCAAAAAGCTGCTATTGAATATGGCAGTATAGGAAATAACTCCTGCTGCCAATAGCAGTTGAGACCAATTGTGTATCGATGGAAAACTTGGCAACACATATTCAAACAATATGCCATTTTGAGATGCCATTAGTAACGCAAATAGCGAGGCGTATATTGTGTAGTAAAGATATACCTTTTCTTTTATAAACAAATAAACAAAAAAATTAAAAATAACAATGCTTAGGATCAGTCCTAGATATATAAAATTAAACCCCGATAGAGATCGGTAGTGAGCTTGAAATTCACTAATATCCCAAATTATAAACTGCGTTTGAATTGGTGAATTACTTTGGATATTGATTATAAAAGTGCCTTCTGAGTTAGCTTTTAAATTAATTATTTCAATATGATTTGGGTGTGCCATGTTCCTTTTATTAAAGTCCAGTGAGTCGCCAGAGATCATTAATTGATCAAGTTTATTATCTACACTAACCTCATAAAGTGTGACTAAATCCAGTAGTGGGTATGTTATATCTAATATACGGATTACATCACTGGAGGATGAGTTGGTAAGCTTTAGTTTTACCCAAATAGATGCCTGCGTGTAACCTAAATTTAAATTTTCAGATGTATATTGAGTCCAGTTATCACTTTTTTGATTTAAAATATTGTCACGGGTAAATCCACCGGATTGGTCACTAATGACCCAAAAGTTATCAATGGCTGATTTACGGGCGCTGGAAATCTCAAATCCCAATAAATCTTGAGACAAAAGAGCTGTTATCCAAAATATTAAAATAAATTGGGTTTTTGTAGTGTTTAGAATCATTCTTTTTAGCTTAGCCTAGTCTTGCAGGTTGGCCAAACCATCTTCAGCCTTTATAATTACCACTTTTATTGAATCACTCTGGAATAGCCATGACTGTTCGTACTCGTGTAGCGCCTTCTCCTACTGGAGATCCACACGTAGGCACCGCCTATATAGCATTGTTTAATCTGGCATTTGCACGCCAGCATGGTGGGCAATTTTTATTAAGAATAGAAGATACAGACCAAGCTCGCAGCACAAAAGAGTCTGAACAGACAATATATGACAGCTTGAGGTGGTTAGGTTTAGATTGGGATGAAGGTCCGGACGTTGGTGGTGACAAAGGACCGTATCGCCAAAGCGAGCGAGGGGATATATACGCTAAACATATTGAAACCCTACTCAAAAAAGGTCATGCATTTAAATGTTACCGCACACCGGAAGAGCTTGATGCCCTTAGGTTGATAAAACAGGAGCAAGGTGGGTTTTCCGCGCTGAAGAACTCAGATCTAAAGCTTGACGATGCTATAGTGGCAGAGCGTGAAGCGGCTGCATCACCTTTTGTAGTTAGGATGAATGTTCCTGAAGAAGGCGTATGCACGTTTACAGATATGCTTCGTGGTAACATTGAAATGGATTGGGCGATGATAGACTGCCAGATTCTAATGAAGTCTGACGGCATGCCTACGTATCACTTGGCAAATGTTGTTGATGATCATTTAATGGAAATCTCTCACGTAATAAGAGGTGAGGAATGGTTAAGTTCAGCGCCTAAGCACCAGTTATTGTATTCGTACTTTGGCTGGGACATGCCCGTTCTATGCCATATGCCGCTTTTAAGAAACCCTGACAAATCTAAATTAAGTAAGCGAAAGAACCCTACTAGTATACTTTACTACAAGCGCATGGGGTTCATGCCAGAAGCTCTACTTAACTATTTAGCCCGCATGGGATGGTCAATGCCTGATGAAAGTGAGCAATTTACCCGTGCTCAAATGTTTGAAAATTTTGATATCCAAAGAGTGTCGCTAGGAGGGCCAATCTTTGATCAAGAAAAGCTGAGCTGGTTAAATAGCCAATGGATTCGAGACTTAAGTGAAGGTGACTTCATAGACCAATTTGTTAAATGGGGTTTAAATAAAGAGGCCTTGCTACCTGCTGTTAAGCACATTCAGCCTAGGGTAGAGCGTTTTTCTGATGTGGTACCTTTGGCAGGCTTTCTATTATCAGGCATGCCCGCTCTTAATGCTGAATCTTTTGTGCACAAAAACATTGCTCAAGAAGATATGGTGAAACAATTGCAAATGGGTCTGTGGGAGTTAGAAGCCATTAAGCATTGGGGGAAAGCTGAAATTCAGGCACGCCTATTTGCATTGGCTAAAACTCAAGATGTAAAAATAAAAGACTTCTTGTTTGCTTACTTTGTGGCTGTGGCCGGAAACGCAAATTCCTTCTCTGTTTTAGACAGCATGGAAATTTTGGGACCTGATATGAGTAGAGCCAGAGTCCGCGCAGCAATTGACTTGCTAGGCGGTATATCTAAAAAAGCCATGAAAAAGCTAGATAAAGAATATCGCTCTGTTTCTCAAGAAATTGAAAAGATTTTAGCGGAGTAAAAATGGCACTATACCCAGTGGTTTTAGCCGGCGGCGAAGGCACTAGGCTATGGCCCTTATCAAAAAAAAATCATCCAAAACAGTTCTTAGACCCATTAAATCAAGGGTCTAGTCTATTTCAGCAGGCTGTCATACGTGCCTGCAAACTATCCGATTTCGAACCAATTGTAATTGCTAATAAAACACATCGATTTTTAATAGCAAGGCAACTCCATGAGATAGGGCTCGATCACCTTCATATTATTCTAGAGCCTAGCTCAAAAAATACTGCGCCCGCTGTTTTAGTTTCTGCCTTATGGATCGAACTTAACTATCCAGGAAGTAATGTTGCTATTTTCCCATGCGATCACTATCTGGAAGATGATACTGAATTTATAAGATCGTTACTCTGTTTGAACCAGAGGGTGGGAGAAATCAACCTTGGATTGGTTGGAATTAAGCCAAATAGACCTGCAACGGAATATGGATATTTTAAAGTGGAAACAAAAGGAGACGTTTCTAATGTTGATAGATTCATAGAAAAACCGAGTGCAGCTAAGGCTGTATCGCTATCGAATGAAGAAGGTGTTTTTTGGAATAGTGGGGTTGTGGTATCTTCCGCAAAATTAATAATACAATTGTGCAAGCTGTACCTACCTAAATTATTTATTAATGTTGAAGCCTCCTTACTTGAATCCGAGGATTTTCATGGCTTTCATTTACTTGCTGAAAGCTACACTTCAATTAATCCTATATCTTTTGATACAGGGGTTTTGGAAAAAGCAGAGGTTATTAAGTGCATTACTTATACAATGGACTGGGACGACTTAGGCAGCTGGGAGTCACTTATTGCTAGGCGTTTAACCAAAGGGATCCCCTTAATATTTTCAGACAAGCATAGATCATTCTTATCCGTCGACAAAGATACTGTTGTTATAGAAGACGAAGATATACTAATGATTGTAAATAAAGGGTCAGTTAATGATATATCGTTGGCTATTGAAGAGTTAAAAAATAGAGGGCGACACGACCTACTGGCTGGCCTTGAAACTATACGCCCATGGGGTGAATACAAGGTTCTTACAAGCTCACCAGGTTATCTTGTAAAGCATCTCTGTGTGATCCCTGAGGGTAAAATATCTCTTCAGAGTCATCGATCTAGGATTGAGCACTGGGTTGTAGTATCAGGCACTGGTTGCGCCGAACTTAATGGCGATGTTATTCAGTTAAATAAGGGTGACGCGTTAACCGTTAAGGCAGGCGAAATTCATCGGTTATCGAACAACTCTGACGCAAACCTTTCCGTCATCGAGGTTCAAATTGGCGACCATTTAAGCGAAAACGATATAGTAAGGTATGATGATCAATATCAGCGACATATAAGTTAGAGAACTATGATTTTATCAAATCAAATAAAACAAAAAGCAGAAGCCATCAAATTGGTTATTTTCGATGTGGACGGCGTTCTTACTGACGGTACCCTAGTATATGGGTCAAATGGTGAAGAGGTTAAACACTTCAATGTTAAGGACGGAGTGGGTATTAAGTTACTTCAAACATTTGGTCTATCGGTAGCTATAATTAGTGCGAAGAGTTCACTCCCACTTGATAAAAGGATTAAAGACCTGGGAGTTAAACACGCTTACACCGGCTGCAAAGACAAGCCTGCAGCACTTAAAGAGCTACTTGAGGCATTGGAACTTGAAGAGAGCCAAGTGGCATATTGTGGAGATGATGTAATTGATCTCAAGGTAATGCTTCGTGTAGGTTTGGCTTTATCGCCAAGCGACGCATACCAAATGGTCAGATCTAAATCAGATTTGGTACTGCAATCTGCGGGTGGAAAAGGGGTGGCAAGAGAAGTTTGTGACTTGATTCTATCTAGTAAAATGAACTTAGAGGAAGCTTATATTAAAGCGATGCTCCCTGAGTTTGAAGATAAGAACATATAAAAAAATTATGTTGTTCATTTTTGTAAGAACTAAGCTTCAAAATAACATAAATCTCTAAGTATTTTAAAATAGCTAAAACAGTAAGGATCGATAAGTGGCCGAATACAAAATAGTAATCCCAGCAAGATATGGCTCTAGCCGCCTTCCAGGCAAACCATTAATAATGCTAGCGGGTAAACCTATGATTCAGCATGTCTTTGAGCGAGCACTGCAAACAGGCGTTAAAGATATTGTTGTAGCAACCGACGACAAACGTATTTTTGATGCAGCTATTGGTTTTGGTGCCGATGCGATAATGACTTCGGTTGATCATGAAAACGGTACAGAAAGGATAGCTGAAGTTGCGGCCAAACTCGGCTGGGATGACGACGACGTAGTGGTCAATGTTCAAGGAGATGAGCCACTTATTCCCAGAGAATTAATTGAATTAACTGCAAACAGTCTTCTAGAGAATGAAATTGCCGGCATGTCTTCTCTATGTACGCCCATTACCAGCTCAGAAAATGCCTTCGACCCTAACGTGGTTAAAGTTGTTTTAGATAATTTTGGCTATGCTATGTACTTTAGTCGGGCGCCTATTCCATGGGATAGGGAGCGTTATAAAAATGGCCAAAGTGCCATTACAGATATAGCGCCTGTTTACCATCATATAGGCATGTATGGTTACCGAGTTTCATTTTTAAATAAGTACGCATCAATGAAAATGACAGCCGTAGAGCAGGCAGAATGCTTAGAGCAGCTTCGTGCCTTGTGTTATGGGGTTAAGATACATATGGGTGTCATAGACCAACCCCCAGGTCATGGGGTTGATACACAGGCCGATGTTGAGAGAGTAGAATTACTACTGGCTAAGCTTGGCTAAATAATTATACCAATAAAATTAACAAGCTATTGTTAGGTTCATATTAATCTAGATTAGCGAAAGTTGACTGGCTTTATTGAGTCTCGGAGCGCAATCCGTCCACTCAAGCATAACGCCAAATCGTATCGCTCTAAGCTGAAGGATGTTTTGGTCTCGAAGAGCTAACTGAGATTTAGCCATTTTGATGCTGTTGTAAAACCCACTCTCCAATGCCTGTAACAATGCATTCATTAGAAATTCAGGTTTTTTTGGGTGCATCATTAGAGTTTTGGATTGAACCAAACACTCTGAATTTTTAAGGCAATTGATATCAGTTGATGTAGGTGACACCCAAAGTGCCCAATGACTAGAAGATGTATTTGTATTATTCTTGAGTAGACTATTCATAACTTGACCTGTTTGCCTGTACAGTTGTTTTACTGGTTAACCGTACAGTACTGTATAAATAATCAACTGTAAATAGCTATGTTGTGTGAATTGTAGACAGTAAAGGTCAGTAATCTTGCAATGGGTGCAGAAACAGCTTGATTAGATCCTTACACATCAATAGAGTAGCCAATCTTAAAATTCATCAGCTTCTGTATTTATTGTGGGGCAACCATGCAAGTTTCAGTAGAAACACTAGCAGGCTTAGAACGTAAGCTTGTAATTGATATTCCAGCGTCAAGCGTAGAGCAAGAAATTGCCAAGCGTTTAGACCAAGTTTCCCGAACGGCCCGTATCGATGGCTTCCGTCAGGGGAAAATCCCAAAACGTGTAATTAAACAGCGTTATGGTAAAGGCGTTCGCCAAGAAGTTCTAGGCGAACAAATGCAGCAAGGTTTTGTTCAAGCGATTACGCAAGAAAAATTGAACCCAGCTGGTATGCCTAGCATTACTCCTATTGTCGACGAGGATGGCAAGGACTTCCAGTTCTCCGCTACTTTCGAAATCTATCCAGAAGTAATAGTGTCTGGTTTAGAGGCAGTTGAAGTAGAAAAGCTAACCGCTGAGATTAAAGATACTGACCTTGAAACTATGATCAATGTTTTGCGAAAGCAGCAGGCTACTTTTGAAGAGTCTTCTGAAAAAGCTAAAGATGGCGATAAAGTCAAAATTGATTTTGACGGCTATGTAGACGGCGAGCCATTTGAAGGCGGCAAAGCTGAAGGCTATAGCTTAGCAATAGGCTCTAAGAGCATGATTCCTGGTTTTGAAGATCAAGTAATTGGAATGAAAGCCGGGGACCAAGGCACTATAAAAGTATCCTTCCCTGCTGACTATCAGTCCGAAGACCTTCAAGGTAAAGATGCAGAGTTTAAGATTTCTGTTCATGGCGTTGAAAGCGCAACTTTACCTGAGCTTAACGAAGAGTTCTTTAAGCAATTTGGTGTTGAAGCCGACAGCGAAGAATCTTTCCGTATTGAAGTACGTAAAAACATGGTCCGTGAGCTCAAGACATCGGTAGCTCGAAATACTAAAAATCAGGTTTTAGATGGCTTATTGAGCACCAATAACATTGATGTCCCAACAGCTTTGACCGATCAAGAAATTCAACGTCTTAAGCAGCAAGCTTTTCAGCAGTTCGGTGGTCAAGGTGGTCAAGACTTTAATCCCGATATGCTTCCTAACGAAATGTTCAAAGAACAGGCTGTTCGTCGTGTTAAATTAGGTTTGTTAATCAATGCAGCCGTTGAACAGTTTGAACTAAAAGCAGATGATGCTAGAGTAGAGGCCTTGATTGAAGATATGGCGTCTACTTACCAAGATCCAGAGCAAGTAAAAGAATTCTATAGAGGCAACAAAGAACAACGCTCTCAGTTAGAAGCGCTAGCTCTAGAAGAACAAGTAGTTGAGGCTATACTAGCCAAAGCCAAAGTAAGCGAAAAAGATAGTAGCTATGAAGAAGTAATTAAAGCGGCAAATAGCGCCCAATAATTACAAATCCTGCCCAAATGGTAGGTTTCAGGCTACACTCTATAAACAGCTGTTATCAATGATAACGGCTGTTTTTTCTGATATCGTTCACGGAGATAACGAATGAAAGACCTAATGGCCGTTCAGGATCCATCTATACAGATGACTGGCCTAGTTCCAATGGTTGTTGAGCAAACCGCACGCGGTGAGCGCTCATATGATATTTACTCTCGTCTGTTAAAAGAACGAGTTATATTTTTAGTGGGACAGGTCGAAGACCATATGGCCAACGTTATTGTTGCTCAGATGCTCTTCTTGGAAGCCGAGAACCCTGAAAAAGATATCCATTTATATATAAATTCGCCCGGTGGTTCTGTGACTGCTGGAATGTCCATATACGATACTATGCAATTTATAAAGCCTAATGTAAGCACTATTTGCATTGGCCAGGCTTGTAGTATGGGTGCGTTTTTATTAGCAGCTGGCGAAAGTGGTAAGCGTTTTTGCCTACCAAATAGTCGGGTTATGATTCACCAGCCTAGTGGTGGTGCTCAGGGTCAGGCTACAGACATACTGATTCATGCTGAAAATATTAAAAACACGAAAGATAAGTTGAATAGTATTCTGGCTCATCATGCTGGCAGGCCTGTTGAAGAAGTTGCGGCTGATACCGAGCGCGATAACTTTATGGATGCCGAAAAAGCCTTAGAATATGGTTTAGTAGATGAAATCCTTGATAAGCGCAAAAGCTAATCTAGGCTCATGATGTTTTTTGGGCTTAATCACTCAAAAATCATCTGTGAAACATCTTTATAGAAATACAGTGAATTCAGGGGAAGTCGAATGAGCGACGAGTCCAGCGGTAAAGACGATAAAGGTAAGCTGCTTTATTGTTCTTTTTGCGGTAAAAGCCAGCACGAAGTGCGAAAGCTTATAGCAGGGCCGAGCGTATTTATTTGCGATGAGTGTGTCGATTTATGTAACGACATTATTCGTGAAGAAGTCCAGGAAAGCCAAGGTGAGGAGTCGAGTGATCGACTACCGACGCCAAAAGAAATCAAAGAGACATTAGGTGATTATGTAATCGGTCAAGATCGCGCCAAAGTGGTGTTATCTGTGGCGGTCTATAACCATTACAAGCGCTTGCGCCATGTAGAAGGTAAGAACGGTGTAACTGAATTAGCTAAAAGTAACATTTTACTAATCGGACCTACTGGTAGCGGTAAAACCCTATTAGCTGAAACACTCGCACGCTTACTGAATGTACCATTCACCATTGCCGACGCTACAACATTAACTGAAGCCGGTTATGTGGGCGAAGATGTTGAAAACATCATTCAAAAGCTTCTGCAGAAATGCGATTACGATGTTGAAAAAGCTCAGCGTGGTATTGTTTATATTGACGAGATTGACAAAATATCTCGCAAGTCAGACAATCCATCAATCACTCGCGATGTGAGTGGAGAGGGTGTACAGCAAGCTTTGCTTAAGTTAATTGAAGGCACGGTTGCATCTGTTCCACCTCAAGGTGGCCGTAAGCATCCTCAACAAGAGTTCTTACAGGTTGATACAGGTAACATATTGTTTATCTGTGGGGGAGCCTTCTCTGGACTGGATCAGATTATTTTAGATCGTACTGAAAAAAGCAGTATTGGCTTTAATGCAATTGTTAAAGCTAAAGATGATACTAAAAAAGTAGGCTCTATTCTTAAAGATGCAGAGCCAAGTGATTTAGTTCGTTACGGCCTAATTCCAGAGTTCATCGGTCGCTTACCTGTTGTCGCTACTCTAGAAGAATTAGACGAAGAGGCTCTAATTCAGATACTCGTTGAACCCAAGAATGCGATTGTTAAGCAGTACCAAGCGTTATTTGAAATGGAAGGCGTAGAGTTAGAGTTTCGAGATGCCGCTTTAAAAGCTGTTGCTCAAAAGGCAATGGAACGTAAAACAGGCGCTCGTGGTTTAAGATCTATTATGGAAGGTGTACTACTGGATAGTATGTATAGCATACCGTCTGAAGAGCATGTTTCTAAGGTTGTAATTGACGAGTCGGTCATTAATGATGGCACCGAGCCGCTATTAATCTACGAGTCTAATGACAATTTAAAGGTCGCACCAGACGACGCGTAATAAAAAAAGGAGCTTTTAGCTCCTTTTTTTTGTTTAAACGCTTGTAATTTTCCTAACTAATCCCCATCTTTGTTCTATGTTTAGTGTGCCATCGAGCTTATAGAATTATGTCTAAAGAAAATTTCCCGTTATTACCTCTCCGCGATGTAGTCGTTTACCCTCACATGGTCATCCCTTTGTTTGTGGGGCGTGATAAATCCATACAGGCTTTGGAAGCTGCCATGAAAGGTGACAAGAAAATCCTGTTGGTTGCTCAAAAGAATGCGGCTACAGACGAACCCAGTGAAATGGATATTTATAAGGTGGGTACAGTAGCAACTGTTCTGCAATTACTTAAGCTACCTGACGGAACAGTGAAAGTTCTTGTAGAAGGTCTTTATAGAGCAGAGGTATCCAGCTTTAACCAAGAGGCTGATTATTATGTGGGTGAAGCATTTCCGTTAGACATTGAATCTCTTGTTGATAAGGAGCGAGAGGTCTTGATCAGAGCGGTTACTGAACAGTTTGACCAGTTTGTTCAAATGAGTAAAAAAGTTCCTAGTGAAGTTTTAACCTCTATCGAAAGTATTGATGAGCCTGGTCGTCTTGCTGACACTATTTCAGCGCATTTATCTCTTAAGCTTGAAGAGAAACAGGCTGTTCTCGAAATGGTAAGTGAGCGTGAACGCATTGAGCACATAATGGCTCAAATCGAATCTGAAATTGATTTACTGGATGTTGAGAAGCGCATTAGGGGACGCGTTAAAAAACAAATGGAAAAAAGTCAGCGCGAGTACTATTTGAATGAGCAAATGAAAGCCATTCAAAAAGAACTTGGTGATATGGACGATGTACCAAATGAACTAGAAGAGCTACAGCAAAAGATTAATGATGCTGGCATGCCAAAAGATGCCAAAGAAAAAGCTGCGTCAGAAATGAACAAGTTAAAAATGATGTCGCCTATGTCTGCCGAAGCATCAGTTGTTCGCGGTTACCTCGATTGGATGCTCAACATCCCATGGAAAAACAAAAGTAAAGTCCGTGCAAATATTGATTTAGCAAAAGAAATATTAGATAAAGATCACTACGGCTTAGATGAAGTAAAAGATCGTATCCTTGAATATTTAGCCGTTCAAAAGCGTGTTAAAAAGTCTACTGCAAATATATTGTGCTTGGTAGGTCCCCCTGGTGTTGGTAAAACATCATTGGGCCGATCTATAGCAAAGGCAACTAATCGTAAGTATGTTCGCATGGCGTTGGGGGGAGTTCGTGATGAAGCTGAAATTCGCGGTCATCGTCGAACTTACATTGGTTCTATGCCGGGCAAGTTAATTCAAAAAATATCTAAAGCTGGAGTTAAAAACCCATTATTTCTGTTAGATGAAATTGACAAAATGGGCATGGATCATCGTGGTGACCCTGCGTCTGCATTACTAGAAGTACTAGACCCTGAGCAAAATACTGCATTTGCTGATCATTATTTAGAAGTAGATTTTGATTTATCTGAAGTGATGTTTGTATGCACCGCTAACAGCATGAATATTCCTGCGCCTTTATTAGATCGAATGGAAATCATTCGAATCCCTGGCTATACAGAAGACGAAAAAGTGAATATCGCTGAACGCTACTTGCTACCAAAACAAATTGAGCAAAACGGTGTTAAAGAAAACGAACTCGCGGTATCTGAAGAAACTATGCGTTCAGTAGTCAGACATTACACAAAAGAAGCGGGTGTTCGTGGTCTAGAGCGCGAGATGGCTAAGCTTTGTCGCAAAGTTGTGAAGAGCAATGTAATGTCAAAAGAAGGCGCAATAGAGCCAAACATTACTCCTGACACTCTTGAAGAGTTCCTTGGGGTTCAGAAGTTTCAATACGGCTTAGCTGATTCTAAAAATTATGTAGGACAAGTAACTGGTTTAGCATGGACCTCGGTGGGTGGCGAAATACTAACCATCGAGTCTGTCATTACACCTGGCAAGGGGCGAATCGTAAAAACTGGTTCTCTAGGTGATGTAATGCAGGAGTCTATTCAGGCTGCACTGACAGTGGTTAAAAGTCGATCAACTGCATGGGATTTACCCGTTAACTTTTTTGAAACTCATGATCTTCATATTCACGTTCCTGAAGGCGCTACCCCTAAAGATGGTCCTAGTGCTGGTGTTGGTATGGTGACGGCGCTAATGTCGGTTATAACAAACACAGAGATCAGATCTGACGTGGCTATGACAGGTGAAGTGACTCTGCGCGGGAAAGTGTTACCGATAGGTGGTCTTAAAGAGAAACTACTGGCGGCTCATAGAGGTGGAATCAAGACGGTTTTAATCCCATTTGATAACGAGCGAGACTTAAAAGAAATCCCTCAAAACATTAAAGACCAGCTTGAGATTATTCCTGTGAAATGGGTTGACGAGGTTATCGATGTGGCACTTGTTGGTGACATTCAGGCAAACGTGGCATCTGTACTTGAGAAAGAGTCAGCAAAACTGCAAAGTCAGCCAGGACAAATGAGTACGCATTAGGTAAAAAGCACCGAAGCGCCTTGACACAAGGCGCTACACTGGGTAACTTGCTGCATCTTGTGATGGTCATTGCTACATGCTTAGCTATACCGAATTCATATATAAAAACTAAGTTAAGTAAGGGGATGAGTGTGAATAAATCTGAGTTGATTGATGCGATTGCAGCTTCTGCGGATATTCCAAAAGCCGCAGCTGGTCGCGCACTGGATGCAACTGTAGATGCAATTACGACAGCATTAAAAGATGGTGACCAAGTTGTTCTAGTTGGCTTTGGTACATTTTCTGTTAAAGAACGTGCAGCACGAACTGGTCGCAACCCACAAACGGGTCAGCCAATCGAGATTGCTGCTGCTAAAGTACCTGGTTTCAAACCTGGTAAAGCGCTCAAAGACGCTGTTAACTAGACGTTAATGGGTGTTATTTAAGAACTAAAGAATACCTAAAAAGCGCATCTCGAACGATGCGCTTTTTTTGTTTCATTAAGCCTAAAAATTCTAATAAAGGTTGTAGTATTATGCTTCAAGCAATGCGCGACGGATCGAAAGGACTCGTTGCTAAAATTATTGTCGGTTTGATTATTCTTACCTTCGCACTGTTCGGTATAGACGGTATTGTTGCCTTAGGTGGCGGTCAGCCAGCCCCTGCTGAAGTAAACGGTGAAGAGATAAGCGAAGCCAAAGTTAGCCAAATGGTTCAGCTCCAAAAAAGACGTTTGCAATCTCAATTTGGCGAGAGCTTTACTTTAGGTGATAGCCAGTTGCGATCCATTGCTTTAAACGGCTTAATTGATGAGGTTGTGTTAAAACAAACTATTATAAATTCTGGCGCTTACTTTTCGGATGCTGAGATAGATAAAATAATCCTTACCTCACCGGAATTTCAAGTGGGCGGTCAGTTTGACCGTAATCAATTTGATCTGGTACTGCGAAGTGCGGGATTTACTCGATCTAGTTACCGTGAATTAATGAGAACCAATCTATTAATTCAGCAAGGTCAAACTGCTTGGCAAGCCACAGCTTTTTCAACTCAAGTAGAAGAAGTTCAGGTAGCTAAACTAGATGCACAAGCTCGAGATTTCTCAACTGTTAAATTTTCTTTGGAAGACGCTAAAAAATCCGTCTCTGTCTCAGATGAAGAAGCCAACACTTATTTTCAAGAAAACTCTTCGCAATATATGAGTGATGAAACTGTCGTAGTCGATTATTTAGAACTTAACCGTTCAGATCTCAGCGCTTCAATCCAGGTTGATGAAGACCAGGTGGAATCTAGATACCTAGATATGATAGCCGAAGCTGCATCTAAAAAAGAGTACCGTGCAGCTCATATTTTGATTTTAGACTCTAGTAAAGAATCTAGAAAAAAATTATCCGAACTCGCTTTAAAAGCGAATGCTGGTGAAGACTTTTCAGAACTTGCTAAAGAATTCTCAGAAGATGATAGTTCAAAATATGCTGGTGGTGACTTGGGGTTTTCTAGTTTGTCAGTATATGAACCTGAGTTTTCGTCTGCACTTTCTGGTCTAGAAATTGGCGATATCTCTACTATTATTGAAACTCGCGATGGATTACATCTGATTAAATTATTAGAACAGCGTCAGCCAGAAATCGGGTTGCTTTCTGATCTAGCTGAATCTATTGAAATCTCTTTAAAAGAAGAGTTGTCTCAGTCTTCATATGTTGAAGCTCTTGAAATTTTGAAAGATGATGCATTTTCAAGTAATTCTATAGCAGAAGCCGCTCAGTCCCTTGATTTAACAGTTAAGACTTCTGCACAATTCTCTATGGCGGGTGGTAAAGGTATAGCCTCCAATAGAACGATTGTAGAAGCTGCATTTTCAGATGTAGTTATCTCTGAAGGGGCTAACAGCGAAGTTATCGAGATTGCTGACGGCATTGCTGTCGTTGTCCACCTAAATACTTTTAATGAATCTAAAATAAAGCAATTTTCAGATGTGAAAGCTGAAATCGTGAGCCTTTTAGAAAATAGAATGGCCATTGAGCAATTAGCTGCCAACGCAGATACTGCTTTGTCTGAAGCAAGATTAGGCAACTACTCTGGCTCTTGGGAGTCGGTTAATGACAAACGCCGTGCTTCTACTGGCATAGCTGATGAAGTGCTGGCTTCCGTATTTGCTTTACCTGAGTCAGAAGCAAAGACATTTTCTCTGGTTTCAATCTCTAATGGCGATCAAATACTAATTCGTTTAGACAAGGTTGCCCGACCTAATGTTTCTAGCACTACTAAAGATGAAACTCAGAAAGTCAGCCGGACAAAAGCGTTTAACGAATATCGTGCTTATCAGCAGTTTGCTAATGAGCAAAGTGATATTGAACGAAATTAATATCTAGGCCCAGAGCCATAGCTATTATTTTTAATAAAAAAAAAGGGCCCTAGGCCCTTTTTTTATATCTTCAACAAATATATTTTACAATTGCCAGGGGGATACCCAAAGCTCTGATGATTGTTCAGCTTTGTGGCAGGAAGTTAAGTGCAAATCGTTACCTGTTCGTGCAATAAGCGCAGGGTTATGTGTAATGCATTTATCATCTACAAGATCACATCGTGATTGAAAGCGGCAACCTTCAGGTGGATTAATAGGAGAGGGTAGTTCGCCTGTCATTTTAAGCCTAACGGGTCTTTTTGATGGGTCAGGATTAGGAATTGCGTTCATTAAAAGCTGTGTATAAGGATGGTTGGGATGTTTGAAAATCTCATCACTAGAAGCCTGCTCTACAAACTCACCAAGATACATAACAGCTATTCTGTCCGAGATATGTTTAACAACAGCCAAATCATGGGCTATAAATATAATGCTAAGACCAAGTTCAGTTTGAAGATCTTTAAGTAGGTTTATGATCTGAGATTGGACAGAAACATCCAGTGCTGAAACTGGTTCATCACAAATCAATATATCCGGCTTAAGAGCAATGGCTCTAGCAATACCAATTCGTTGCCGCTGCCCTCCAGAAAACTCATGGGGATACTTTTGTACGCAATCTATAGGAAGCCCAACCTTTACCAATAAACTCTCTACTTGAGCCTTTCTCTCTTGGCTGTTTAAATGAGTATGAATGATGAATGGCTCCTCCAATATCGTTAGAACGGTGTGTCTTGGATTAAGAGATTCATATGGATCTTGAAATACATACTGGATACTTGAGCGAATGGCCTTGAGCTCTTTATGTTTATAGCGGGTTATATTTGTATTCTTAAAAAATATATCGCCAGATGTGGACGGCAGTAAACGAGCAATGGTTTTAGCAAGAGTACTTTTACCGCAGCCAGATTCACCAACAATACCAAGAGTTTCACCTGCTTTAATATTTAAACAGACGCCGTCCACTGCCTTGAGTGTCAAAGGCTTTGCGAACAGCTTACTAGATTTTACTGGGAAATATTTAACCAGATTTTTTATCTCAAGTGCATAACCGTTATCCATGATCTAGCTGTTCCCATTTATGGCAGTTGACAGTGTGATTATGGCTGACTTTGCTAAGTTCATAACCCTGCTGCGAGCATGAATTATCTGCAAACTCACATCTATTCTGAAACCGGCATCCACTGGGCATGTCAGTTAAAGATGGAACTTGACCTTCGATAGTACTTAATCGCTTAAGTTTGTCTGCTGTGATTTTAGGCATTGAATTCAGTAATCCAATTGAATAAGGATGCTTAGCGTGGCTAAATAGTTGCTTAACAGTGGTCTTTTCTACTATCCGCCCAGCATACATAACTGCTACGTCATCGCATAACTCTGCAATTACACCAAGGTCGTGAGTAATAAAAAGCATAGCCATCCCCAACTCCCTTTGCAGTGACTTCATTAACTCTAAAATTTGCGCTTGAATGGTGACATCCAAAGCAGTCGTAGGCTCATCAGCAATAAGAATGTCAGGCTCACATGCTAATGCCATTGCGATAACCACTCTTTGTCGCATTCCCCCAGATAACTGATGAGGGTGCTCGTTCATTCTTGTGGGAGCTTCTGCGATGCCTACTTTTAATAAAATTTCTAGTGCCGCATCATAAGACTGCTTCTTAGTTAGATCTTTTCTATGTAACTTGTAAACTTCTAACAGCTGACTGCCAATGGTTTTAACTGGATTAAGTGCTGTCATAGGCTCTTGAAAAATCATTGCTATTCTATTGCCACGAATATGCCTAAGCTGCTCACTAGGAACAATAGCCAAATCCATATTGTCATACAGAATTTTCCCATTAATTATTTTTCCTGAAGGCTGAGGTAAAAGCCTCATTATAGACATTGAGGTTACACTTTTTCCGCAGCCGGACTCCCCAACTAGACCTAGGGTCTTTCCCTTCTCAATATCAAAGCAAACATGATCTAGAACGTTAAGCAGGCCTTGCTCAGTGTCGAAGCTTACAGATAGATCTTTTACTTCCAGTATCGGAGTAATCACAGATTTTTTACCGAAAAAATATCAAAAGTTTTTTCTATAACAGGGTATCTGGTTTTATTTTTTCTTGCGGCCTTTGTCTCAATTTCAATTTCAGACTTGATCCAAAAAATTCCGCCATCACCAAACGGAGAATACAGCGAGTTAGAGGTTTTATTTGCAGGAATATCTGGAAATTTGACCCAGCGCCAATGGGCTCCGCGAGTATACGGAACCATAAAGCTAGGAATAAAGGCTGCTTCATCATGAATAAGCTGAGCAAGTTTGTTTGCTAGTTGCATGCGCTTACTGTTATCTGTCTCTGAGCGATAGGCCGTAATACCGTCATCAATGCTTTGATTGCTAATGTTGGTGATATTGTTGGTCTGTGGTTTATTCGCATTCTCACTGTGAAAGTGTTGCCAAAAAGCAGGGCGAAAACCAGTGCTCCAACCGAGTGCCGCAATCTGATGCTGTTTTTGCATAATTGTCTTGTAATGAGATGAAGAATCTTGAAGCTTTAGATTCAATTCAATTCCTGCTTTAAGTGCATCCTGTTTCAATATTGCCCAACGGTCATTATGCTCCTTGCGTCCATAAACAAGGTTAACTGACAGGCGCTTACTGTTTTTGGTTCTAATTCCATCACCGCCACGTTCATTCCAACCAGCTTCATTGAGTAACATATTAGATTTTGCAAGATCGAATTCGCGAGCTTTAATATTAGGATTGCTAAATTCTCCATAGCCAGTATGGAAAGCATTTAGGCGTTCATAATCTCCCCGTAAAATTGTTTTAATAACTCGATCAAAGTTTAATGAATGGGCAAGGGCTATACGTACGCTCTTATCTTTAAGAATAGGTGTGGCTGTATTCAAAAAGAGGCCAGTACTGGATCTTGGTGTATCATTATAAAAAACAAATTTTTCCAAGTAACCATTTTCAAACAAGAAACCTTTTGCCTTGTTATGCCAAAACTCCGGTAGTATTAACGAAAAAGTGTCTAGTTCGCCTTTCTCAAAATGCTTATAAGCAATGTTTACGTCACGAATAACACGCAACACAACTTTGTCTACATTGTAGCGCCCCTTGTTTAAAGGACGATCTGAAGCCCACCAATCTTCTTTCTTTTTAAAGGTAATCCTTTTGCCTTTTTTAACTTCACTGATCTGATAAGGGCCAGTGTTAGGTATCACCTTCCAATTGTAATCCTTAACCCAATTCTCAGTTATGTTCTTATAAAAATGTTTAGGTGTAGGTGTTAACCCATAATAATAATGAAGCTCATCTTTTGGTTTTGATACTCGACCTGTAATTGAAATAGTATGATCGTCGTATGCAGTGACATCAGTTAATTCTTTTGAATAATGATTATTATACCAAGGTGCATTAATATGCTTAGAACGCATAAGTTCTAATGTGAAAATAAAGTCAGCGGCTGTTACTGGAACGCCGTCGCTCCATCTTGCTTTTTTATCTATTTTATAAAACAAGGTTTTCCCATCGCTTCCATATGCCCAATGAGTAGCAATTTGTGGAATCACTTCTAAGGTATTTGGATGAAAGTGAGTTAAACCCATTTGATTAGCGTTAATATAGGATCTAAATGAACTATTTGAGTCAGGGCCAACAGTCCTTAGCGTTGGAGGAAATGTAAGAATGAAGTCAGTAAATGTTCCGCCTGATCTGGCTTCCTTCGATGACCAAGGTTTTGCATCATTATTAGTCTCCCAAGTGAGGCCAGAAGGCAAGGAAGGTAATGCTAGACTGAGCATCGGTAAAAGGACGAGCGAGAAGCTTGCTATAATTTTTAAAACTTTCATAGATTGATCACTCGTAATAAGAATATTTTTTTGGGTCAAACGCTTCTCGTATGGCTTCTCCGATAAACGTAACCAGTGTCAGTACGACACTAAGCGCTGCTACTGCAGAAATGGCTATCCATTGATATTCCAAGTTATCAGTACCTTGTTGCAAAAGCTCACCCCAACTAGGAGTAGGAGCGGGTAATCCAAAGCCAAGATAATCAAGACTGGTAAGTGCTGTAATCCCGCTTACAACTGAAAATGGAAAAAAAGTCACTAATATCGACACAGAGTTTGGCAGTATATGCTTAAACATTATTCTAAGATGTGAAGCACCAATAGCCCTAGCAGCCATTACATATTCACGATTATTCTCTCTGTAAGTCTCGGTTCTCATATACCAAGTCAGGCCCATCCAGCTAAATGCAGCTAAAAGTAAAACTAACGTCCAAAAGTCTGGTGTAACAATTGATGCCACAATCATAATCACATATAGAATTGGAATATTCGACAGTACTTCAATTAGGCGCTGGAAAACCATGTCGAATTTACCCCCCATATATCCCATCAGAGCACCCAGAAAAACACCAATAATATAAGTTACTACCAATAAAAACAGTGAGAACAAAATAGCAATTCTGAAGCCATAAATTATTCGAGACAATATATCTCGACCAGCCATGTCGGTGCCTAAATAATGACCGGAATCAATACTAGGAGAGTAGGGAGGGTACTCCCCTTCGATAAAGTGACTCTCTAGAGGATTGAATGTAATCACGGGCATCAATAGCCAGCCGTCAAGTTCATTCTGTTCAAAATGTATTTTTAATTGCCTATAATCTGTTTCCCAACGATAATCAAAACCAAACGTTGTCCCTGGAATAATATCCCCATAGGAAGGGAAGTAAATGTTGTCGTTATATTGAATTATTAGCGGTCTATTGCTGGCAATCAACTCAGCAAATAAACTTAATGCGATAAGCACAATAATGGCGATAAACGAATAATAACCACGGCGAAGTGCTTTAAACTTGTTCCAGCGTTTTTTAGCCTGTGGAGAAAATTGAATCATTGGCTTTCACCAAATCTAATTCTTGGATCAGCCCAAGCCACACAGAGATCACTTAAAATGTTACCAATTAAATATAAAACAGCTGAAATAACCAATATCCCCATTACAACTGGGTAATCTCTTTCAACTAGGGCTTCGTAACCTAGCAAGCCAATGCCGTCGATATTAAATATTTTTTCAATTAAAAACGATCCGCTCAAAATTATGCCTATATTTTGGCCGAAATGTGTAGCGAGTGGAATAAGACTGTTTCTCAGAGCGTGTTTTCTTATTGCTTCAGAAAAACTTAGACCTTTTGCTGTGGCAGTTCTTACATAATCTGCTGAAAGGTTCTCCATTAATGAATTTTTCATCATGAATGTCATTACGGCCAAAGACCCAGCCATATAAGCGATTAATGGTAAAAATGCGTGATTTAGCAAGTCTTTTACTTTTTCCCATAAACTCAAGTCTTCAAACTCATCACTGACAAATCCACCAAGGGGAAACCACTCTAAGTTAGCTGCAAAATATGCAACGCATGCAATCCCGATAACATAGCCTGGGATGGCATAACTAATAAAAATAAATGCAGAAGTGAAATGGTCTGAAGGTGCCCCATGTCTTAGAGCCTTGAAGATACCTAATGGAATACAAATTAAGTAAGTTAAAATCATGGTGGTTACACCATAGAATATAGAGATTGGAAGCCTGTCGGTAATGCTGTCCCAGACACTTTCACCGTAACGCGTAGACTCACCGAGATCCAGCTGAAGTACTTTCCACAGCCACTCTAAGTAACTAGTAATAATTGGCTTATCAAAACCATAATACTCTTTAAGTTGCTCTAGCTGATCTTCGCTCAAGCTTTGAGACCCAAAGCCTTGGGTTGCGCTTGCAGTTTCTCCCGATGCGAGCTGAGCCTCAGCCAGCATGCGTTCTATTGGTCCACCGGGCACCAGCCTAGTGAGCGTAAATACCAGCAGGGTAATACCAATAAACGTTGGGATTGTGAGTAGTAAGCGCTGTGTGAAATAGCCCTGCATCAGTACTTCTTATGGTTGTTAGTATTATTATTTCCAGATAAACCTTATACCAAAAAGACTACTCTAGCTAGCTTGTGTAACGTCAATATAAAGAACCAGCCTATCACCGGGCTGTAAATATTTATTCTTCTTCAACTGATTCCAGCGTTTTATATCTTTCACCTGTACATTAAATTTGTCGGCTATTAAATGAAGGCTGTCACCATTTCTTACTCTGTAACGAATTTTACGAATAATTTCTCTGTTTTTATTAATTTTTTCAGTGTTTGACCAAATGACTAATTTTTGTCCTGTTTTGAGTGGATCCTTGGGGGCCATTCCGTTCCATTTTGCAATTCTTCCCACGGACACGTCATGTTCCTTTGAAAGACTCCAAAATGAATCACCACTTCTGACCGTATAGCTCAGTTTTTTAGAACCCTTAGCGCCTCTGGTAAGTGCCTGTTTTTTACTTAGACGATTAGCGGCACTGTAAGCATAACTTTTCGGGCTTTTAAATGCGGTGGGAATAAGAAGCATCTTGCCAGCACGTAAGAGATTATTACGTATTGAGTTAACTTGTTTCAATGCGTCTGGGGTAGTGTGAAATTTCCTTGCTATTGAAATCAAAGAATCACCAGATTTAATTTTATAGCGCTGCCACTTTATTCTTTGGTCAGCTGGTAGCTCTGACAAGCGAGCCTTAAATATCTCCTGCTGTGAAATAGGCACTAATAATTCATGAGGTCCATTGGGACTGGTGGCCCACTGATTATACTGAGGATTTAGTCGGTATATTTCCTCTAATTCCACATCGGCCATTTCAGCAGCTTGGCTTAAATCCATTTGACCGCCAGTTTCTATTACTGAGAAGTAAGGCGTGTTAGCAATATCAGGAAAGGTGACACCATATTTTTGTGGGTGTTTCAGCAGTCTTGCAAGAGCAATCAATTTAGGGGCATAAGCCCTAGTTTCTTTGGGGAGCGATAAAGATAAAAAGTCAGTAGGCAGTCCTTGGCGTTTATTCTTACGAATAGCCTTACGCACCGTCCCTGCACCAGAATTGTATGCAGCTAACGCAAGCATCCAGTCACCATCGAACTCTCTAGAAAGACCCTCTAAAAACTTTAATGCCGCTATCGTTGATCGACGAATATCTCTTCGGCCATCATGCCACCAGTCTTGTTGTAAACCGTATACATGGCCAGTGCTAGGAATAAACTGCCATACACCAGCAGCCCTACCATGACTGTAAGCAAAAGGTTCAAAAGCACTTTCTACAATCGGTAGTAACGCCATTTCTCCCGGCATTCCCCTTGCTTCTATTTGCTCCATTATAAAATACAAATAACGAGCAGATCGATCTGATACCCTATTTATATAAGACTGATGCCTAGCAAACCACTTTAATTCTGAGTCGATTCTCGAGCTCTGCAGTTCAAGATCGAGAGAGAATTGATTTCTTACTCGATCCCATAGATTACTGGTTTCAGCGAGGTCTACGCTGCTGTTTTTATTTAATTCAAGAGCTGAGCTTGATACCATCTCGGGAGAGCTGATTACCAATAAATTGGGGGCGGGGGTTGCGCCGCTCTCTGATTGTGTTTTTATACTGCTACAAGCACTTAATAATAACGGCAATGCTAAAACCAAATAACGTAAAAACAAACTAAATACCAAAAAATATAAAAATAGTATTGGAGTTTATGAATACAATGGGAAATGGTCAAGCAAGTATCTATGATTTGAGGTATTGCTGTTCAATAAATACAAATAGGTCACAAAATGGCTGATAAATGGATCGATACTACCGCGGCTACCAATTTACTCGAGGCAGAGAGGCAGCTATTACATGCGAGCCTTCCTAATCTGGATGGCCATTATTTACTGCAATACAGTGCATGGGACAAAAAGATATTAGATACAACAACTCTTAAATTTGATTTTTTTGTTGGTCATGGGGACAACGGAGCCGCTCATGTGGATTTTTTGCAGCTCCCGTTCCGCGATAACACCATAGATTGCGTATTGCTGCATCATGTAGTTGAGCAATCTGAAAATCCTCACCAGTCACTGCGTGAGGCTGCAAGAATCGTAGTGCCAAATGGATATATTGTAATAGTGGCTTTTAACCCATGGAGCTGCCTAGGTTTGAGTCGTTACATTCCTTTTAATAACGGGCCTAAAACCGGTCATTATATCTCAAGCAATAGGATCTCAGATTGGTTGAATTTACTTGGGTTTAGGGTAGAGCAGGTAGAAGCTACACATTTCCTCCCAGCCCCTATAGCAAGTTTAGCTCCTGATCTATCTAAAAAGGTTGACTCTGCAGCCAGAGGTTTGGGGTTTTCATTCGGAGGGGCTTATATTCTAATTGCGCGTAAATTAGTTGCAGGAAGGACGCCAATTCGGCAACAATGGCTGCCTTTATCTGGCCGGCGAATTCCCGTGGCCACTTCAACTGCCAGAGGTATGCGTGCCACAGATCGTTAAAATTTACACCGACGGAGCCTGCAAGGGTAATCCAGGGCCTGGTGGCTGGGGTGCATTGCTATGTTACGGCAAGTTAGAGAAAGAACTTTTTGGTGGTGAGCTAGGCACTACTAATAATCAAATGGAGCTAATGGGTGCGATTAAAGCACTCGAAGCACTTTCTAGACCTTGTGAAGTAATTTTAACTACGGACTCTGAGTACGTACGTAGAGGTGTGCTCGAATGGATGAAAGGCTGGAAGAAGCGAGGCTGGTTGACTGCGGCTAAAAAACCTGTAAAAAATAAAGAGCTATGGCTGCGATTAGACAAAGCTCAAGTTAAGCACAACATTCAATGGAAATGGGTTAAAGGCCACAGCGGCCACCCGGGAAACGAAAGGGCAGATGACTTAGCAAATCGTGGGGCACTTAAGGCTCAAGGCAATTAGATTTAAAACGAAATAATATGAGACAAACAGAACATGAGACAAGTCGTATTAGATACCGAGACAACAGGTATTGGCGAAGGCCACAAAATAATTGAAATTGGCTGCGTAGAGCTAATTGACCGCAAGCTAACAGGCAATCATTACCACCAATACGTTAACCCCATGAGGCTTGTAGACCCAGAGGCTATGGCTGTTCACGGTATAAGTGATGATTTTCTTGAAGATAAGCCTTTGTTTGGAACTGTTGCAAACGACTTTATCGAATTTATCAAAGGTTCTCAGCTGGTGATTCATAATGCACCGTTCGATGTCGGTTTTATGGACAGAGAGTTTGGGCAGCTTAGAGGCTATCCCAAAACAACTGATATATGCACTGTTTTAGATACACTAAAACTTGCAAGAAGCATGCATCCTGGCCAAAGAAACAGCCTAGATGCACTTTGCCGTCGATATGGAATAGATAATAGTCACCGCGAGCTACACGGTGCCTTATTAGACTCAGAAATATTAGCTGACGTTTATCTACTAATGACGGGTGGGCAAACGTCTATGAGCCTTGGCAGTGATGCAGAGGATAGTGATGAAAAGCTTAATAACCAACCGATCCAGATAGATGCACATTTGGCTGCTAACTTACCAGCTTGGGGGGTCGCA
>JBLHVV010000027.1:0-31171 GCA_047628755.1 Crocinitomicaceae bacterium
AAATAAAAATAAAAATAAAAAGGAATCTCACATGAAATGGCTAAATACATTTACCGCAACTGCTTTGCTATGCATGAGTATACCAACCCTAGCCGAAATCGGCCCATGGGAGCTAGAGGCTCATGATAAAGATAACGATATTCAAGTGTTTACTCGAACGGTGGAAAGCTCTTCACTAAAAGAATTTAAAGGTGTCACTTATATCAAAGCTGATGTAGCTGCATTTGTGGCATTGTTACTTGATACTGAGATGACCACTAGCTGGATGCATAATGTCATTGAGTTTAAAGTTGTAGACGCACCTTCAGACACAGAAAGCTTAATTTATACAGTGAATAAAACACCTTGGCCGATTACTGATCGCGATGTTTATATTCGTTCAGTGATAAGTGCTGACAAATTAGGTACTGTTACATCATCTTTTATTGCAGAACCTGATTTTGCTAAAAAAAATGAAGGTTTTATCCGCATGCCTGAATTAATAGGGACTTGGGTATTCACTCCTATGGAAGACGGCATGGTAGAAGTTTCTTACCAAGTTCACGCTAATCCTGGTGGTTCTTTACCAGACTGGATGGTAAATGCCATTGTAGTGGAAACACCTTTAAAGACGCTTTTAAATCTTAGAGAAGTAGTTACCAATGAAAAGTATCAAAATAGATCTTTCGCATTCATTGATAAAGCTTTAGCCACTGACCAAGAATTGGCTGTAGAACAAAGCTTGATGAAATAATATTTTATCAATTTTTAAGTTAGAAAAAATGGAACTTAAGTTCCATTTTTTATGAATTATTAAAGGAGTATTATTAGCTCAACAAATCTTGATTGCCACCGAAAGCCGTCTTATTTGTGGTAACAGTATATTCTTTAACAAACCCATGCACATATGCTGGACCTCCTGATTTTGGTCCTGTTCCCGATAGCCCGTGACCACCGAATGGTTGAGCTCCCACTTTAGCCCCAATCATATTTCTATTTATGTAAATATTGCCGATGTTAGCATTGTTTGTAATGTGATCTATCCAACTCTGATTTCTGCTGTGTATACCCATAGTTAATCCAAACCCAGATTTATTGATCTGCTCTAAAGTTACATCTATATCGTCATGTTCAAAAGGAATGATATGTAGTATTGGGCCAAAATACTCTTGGCTAAGATCAGCTAAACTGTTTATTTCATATACACATGGTTCTATGTATTGATCACTTGGCATACCATTCTGAATGCAACATTTTGCAATAAATATTGCGTTTTTGTTCAGCCACTTAACATGACTGAGTAAATTTAATTTAGCTGATTGGTCAATTAGTGGTCCAAAGTCAGTGTCTCTTAAGAACGGAGATTCAATTTTAAGTGTGCTTAACCGTCCTTTTAAAGCCTTATAAAAAACATCTTTAATATCTTGTTGAATATAAAGAACTCTCAATGCGCTGCATCGTTGACCACAACTATCAAAAGCAGAGATGATAACGTCTTTTACTAACTGATCTATATGTGCTGTACTATCAGCCAGCATAACATTTTGACCACCGGTTTCTGCCAGCAATGGAATAAAGCGTTGGTCGTATTCTAATAGCCACTTCTGTATTTTCCTTGCTGAAACGTTTGAGCCAGTAAATACCACCATATCAATAACATTTTTTTTAATTAGTGTTTCACAAATTTCTGCACTAACCCCTGGTAAAAAATACAGTTGATCACGACTTATACCGGCTTCAAAAAAAATTTCTATTGCGCGCTGAGCAATGATGCAGGTTTGCTCAGCAGGGCTTGCCAGAACTCTATTGCCACATGAAAGTGCGGCAGCTATTTGGCCAACAAATACTGACAGCGGAAAATTCCATGGGCTAATACATAATACATTACCCCTTGGTCTATATTTTAGTAAATTTTCTTCGCCTGTAATCGTGTCTAAAATGGCAGGATCAGAAAAGTTTTTTTGTGCTTGGCGAGAATAATAGCGGCAAAAGTCGATTGTTTCTCTGACTTCATCAAATGCATTGCTAAGAGTCTTACCTGACTCTTTCATGCATAAGTAAGCAAGCTCATATTTATTCTTTTCAAAATTTTCAGCTGCCCGTTCAACAATTAAAGTTAAATCTTCAAGGTCATCAAAAGTAAATTTAGTAGTTTGAAGCTGTTCTATACAAAATTCTAATGAGTCTTTATCCGTATAAAAAACTGAACCTAGAGGTTCATTATCAACTGGGCTAAGAGCTTCGCGAGAAACACTCTTATTAAATTCTTTACCGTTTATAATGGGCGTTGCTTCATAGTATTCTTCGTGAAAGGGTAATATTTTATCCATTACTGGATAATAAAAATTGTCATGCTGTAGCTCTATTCCCATGCTGTTTGGGTAATCTACAAAAATATCTTTTGGCAACGGTATATTAGGGTTTAAAATGGAAGACTGAACTAGGTTGTCAGCAGGATGCTCTGTAAGCGAATGCGACTGGACTTGAGGGTCTTGAACCTGAAATACAAAGGAACTATTTGCTCCATTTTCTATTAGTCTTCTAACTAAGTAAGGCAGTAGTTCAGCATGTTTACCTATTGGAGCATAAATTCTACATGGTATCTGGTGGGGTAGGCAAACTTGATTAAATAAAGATTCACCCATGCCATGCAGTCGTTGAAATTCAAATTTTATTGGTGAATCTAAACTTAAAATATAATTAACAGTCCAAGCATTATGAGTTGCGAATCTAGGTTTAAGCCATTTTTGATTTTCATTTAATAAAAAATGGCTGCATGCCATGTAGTTTAAATCGGTACTGGCTTTTTGTGTGAACACTGGATATTCCTCTAGGCCTATTTCTTGGGCCCACTTTATCTCACTATCCCAGTAAGCCCCTTTCACTAAGCGCACAGGTATGCTTTTTTTCAACTTATCAGCCAGTGCATGAAGCCAATGGAGTGTACTCAGTGCACGTTTACCATACGCTTGCACAGCCAATCCAAAATGCCCCCAGTTATTCAAGTCCTGATGGCTAAGTACAGATTCAAAAACTTGAAGAAGTATATCCAACCTATATTGTTCTTCGGCATCAAGTGTAATCGGTACGTCTAATTGCTTCGCTCTTTTTGCGATTATTAACAATCTATTAACCAACTCTGGTAGCACTTTGTGTTGTTGGCTGGGTTCATAGCGAGGGTGCAGGGCTGATAATTTAATCGAGATATTATCTTTTAATAATGTCTTCCTGGTATTGCCAATTGCTACGGTTTCAAGCGCATGCATATAAGCTTTCATATACGTTTGAGCGTCATCCTCTGTAAGAGCCTCTTCGCCTAACATATCAAATGAACAGCACTGGTACTTTGTTTCTAGGTGCTTGGCATTTTCTATGGCTTCGTCAGGATTTTGAGCAAATATAAATTGTTCACTCATCATACGAATGGATCTAGTGACAGCTTCACGAGTAATATTTACAGTGAGTTTATTGACTAAACCGTCAACGGCCTCACTGGGGTGAGATTTTTTTTTGTTAAGCATTTTACCGCTAATTGCAAGCCCCCAGCTTGCTGCATTAACCCAAAAAGAATCACTTTTATTAACATGATGCTGCCAGCCACGTTTGCTTAATTTATCGATTAATAGATCGTTTGCGGTTGCAGTATCTGGAATACGAATAAGGGATTCAGCAAGGCACATTAGGGTTATGCCTTCGTCTGTACTTAAGTCATATTCTTGAAGGAGCTGATGCAGGATAGAGTGGTTGTCATGCTTTCTCATACCGTTAATTAGAGTGCCCACTTGTTCAGTAAAACTGGTATCCATAGTGTCTGGAAACTGTTCTATCAAATCTTGTACATAATCTTGCTCGTCACATAAATAAAGGGTATTTATACTGGCTCTTAAGCTAGGTGCTTTTTCAGCATAGAGAGATGAAGGGTCGGTGGTGAAGTCCAACATTTAACAATTATCCTTAAATTGGTAGTCCCAATATTCAAGTGTAGTTGTAGCCCATAAATTGCCAAACCTAATGTAGTGAGAATAAGTGAAAATCATCAATATTTATGTAAATTATTGGTAATCATTTAAATTAGTCATTGTCTTGGTTGTTTTTTGATCAGTTTGTTTGCGCAATCTGATCAGTTTTGACTGAACTTTAGATGCTCTTGCCAGTTTGTCGTAGTAATTTCGATTTTCAGGATTTAATAATTTAGCTTGGCGCCATAAATCTATAGCAGCCGTTAATTGTGCTCCTCGATAGAATGTATCTGCCTGTTTATCTAAAAAATTGGCCTTTTCCAAACGAACTTTGGTTGCTAGTTGAAGACTTTTTTTAAGTTTTTTACCCTCAAATGGTGTTTTTGATAATATCTTTTGAAGAGTAATTATATTGTCAAAATTTTCACTGGCAATTGCATCGTTCAACTTTGTATATAATGAATCTTGTTTTGATTTAATAGAGTGATTCTTTATAGGCTCCAAGCTTTTTTGTAAATCAATAGATAAGCTATTTCTACTGAGTTTAGGACTAATCTTAATGGCTTCGTTATAAGTTTTTTGCGCATTAAAATAATCTTGTTGCTCTAAAGCCATCAGAGATAATGTGTACAGTGTTTGAGCAAGCTCTAACTTTTGTTTTTTTAATAGACTCTCATCATAAGACCCGGTGCTATTAATATTATTTCGGCGGCGGTTGAATTCAGCATTTAATTGCTTTGCATTCAACAGTTGTATTTTAGCAAGGGCAAGTTTGGTTTGAAGCTTCCTATTTTCTTCTTTCTCACCCTTATCTATCTTATTTTTAATACGTGTAAACTGGCGTATAGGTGGATGAGATTCATATAGCTTATTAAATTTATGTTTTGCTATAGCCCATTTTTTTTTGCTAATACTGGCTTCAATGCGACTGATTTTCTTATAGGCATCTTTTATGGCTCTATTTCGGACAATTTCATACTGTTTATTTTTACCATCCTGTTTTAACTGCTTTAAAGCTTGATTAAACTCACCTTGTTCTATTAATACATCAGTTGATTGATACCAGTAATTAGTAGACAAACTGCTACATGCTGTTGTTGCAAAAAAACAGGTGACAATAAATATGTTATTTAGAACCTTATACATAATTTCTCATGGCCTTTATTTCTATTTCTTGCTGCTTTAATAAACGGTTAAATTTAGGGGCTAAACCCTCGACCCAATAGCCATTTATGTGTTCAGATTTCCCCTTGATTATCAGAGGTATCTTATCACCCGTTTTTATCATATTTTTTGTAGAAGGGTGATGATAAACGGCTTCGCTTATTAACAGTGTTCCAGGTTTAGATCGCTCGCAAAATCTTGAAGCTAGGTTAACTGTATCGCCGCTAATTGTTGACTGCATGCGCTCAGCCGAGCCAATCGTCCCTGCTAATAAACTACCACAATGTAGGCCCAGTCTAAATTTAATTGGTGGTAAATTTTGTGTTAAACGTTTTGTGTTTAAAAGCTTAGACAAACGTATAAATATCTGTGCTGCACATATTGCATTAATGCAATGTTTGTTGTCTTCTTTGTGTATACCAAATGTGAGCATTGCACCGTCACCAATATAATTATCTACTGTTCCTCTATATACCTTAGCTGCCTGATGTAATAAAAAGTAATAATCATTCAATATATTTGCGATATGCAGTGGTGATTCAAGGTCACTTAGTTGAGTAAAGCCTACAATGTCCACAAATAGAACCGAACCGCTCACCGATCGGAGGGGTTTGATTGGGCTATTGAGATTGGATAAAATATCTAATGCTATGTCTTTTGAAATGTAACTGCTGAATTTATTTTCAATTGATTCTTTGTCTCTTAATCCTTGCAGCATTTTGGTAAAACTGTCGATCAAATCGCCAACCTCGTCGTTTTTTGCAAATGGAAGAGTGGGATTAAGCTCACCTTCAGAAACTGAGATAGCAATTTTTTGTAATCGGTTTAAGGGTGCTGTGAGAGATCTAGCCATAATTACTGACAGTATTAACGCGATGAATCCAAAAACTATGGCGATCAACCCCACCGTGTTACGTGCTTTTACCAAAGACCGAGTGATAATTGAATTATCTAGAGTTAACGTAACAGATCCCGCTTTCACATCTCTGAATAAAATTGGGGTCTGATAAAAACTAAGTTCAGCATCATCAATTGAGGTTTGCGCTTCAGCTAGCAGCTTATCTTTTTCATTGAATATACTGATGTGCTTGATATTCTCACTTCCTATTACTAAGTTTTCAAGCATGATACTTATTGCAAGCTGGTCATCAGCCATAACCATTTCAGCCAAACTGCTGGCTACTTGTTTGGTAATCGTTTGAGCAAAAGTATCCGTTTGTTTCAGTAATAGTGTAGTCAGGTTAATACTAAGATATAGCCACAAGGTACCAGTGGTCATAAGAACCAAAAGAGCCATTGCAGTCATGATTTTCCAAGAGAGTGGTATGCGTAATGATTTGAGTATGGAATGAATAAATATCACCCTAATGTTTCTTAAGCCAAACTTAGTGAAATAAGTTAATGTACTTTAATTGATAATAACTTGTGTGATCTAACTCTAAAAAATCATATTTGATTCTGAATAGCCAATATATTTAGATTGCATTATTTCCAGTCATCACCGTAGTCATGTAACAGTTCACTGCCAGCTACTATTTCTTTCAGAGCAACAACGGTGTAATCATTGTAATAAGCTACGTTTGGGTTTTTATGATGGTTAATGAATTTCAATTCGTTGGTTACTTTGAATTTATCAAAGCCATCATTCATCCAAAGTACATGCAGGCCGTCCTCCGACACTGGTATGCCTTCAAGAGTTCCAATGATAGTCCCTTCTTTTATCATTACTTTTGAAAACAGACCTTTTCCATGGACTGAACTGTCTTGTATTTCTACTAAATCTAATAATGAATGCTGGCTAATCATTATTAAGACTATCTCCTAAACGATAAGCACCTGGTGTTATTCCAGTCCACTTTTTAAACGCCCGATGAAATGTACTTGGCTCAGAGAATCCTAGTTTCTCTGATACATCTTGAATACTTAAATCCCCTCGACCTAAGTAATATAATGCGGTGTCCCGTCGCATTTGATCTTTAAGCTCTTGATAGGTCAATCCTTCTTCTTTTAAGCGTCTTCGGAGCGTCTGAGCACTTGTATGAAGTGCATCGGCAACAAATTCGAAGTTAGGTAGCTCTTGGGATAAATTATTACCAATGATGCTACGTATTTGTGTGACTAAGCTGTTGCCCTCATCTGGTCTAGCTAAAAAGTTAGCAGGACTTTCTTTTAAAAAGTTTCGTAATGAAGTTTCATTTTGAATTACTTTTTCATTTAAAAACTTTACTGGGAATTTTAATGAAGTAGATTCAGCATTAAAATTTATATCGCAATAAAACATACGCCTGTATTCGTCTTGATTGCTAGGCACCGAAAATGAAAAATTTGCTTCCAGTAAATTTATCCGTCTGCCAATCAACCAGCTGCCAAATCGGTGCCAAATCACCATTAAAGACTCTACTAAAAAGTGATCAGGGTCGTTTAACTCACTGTCGTCTAAAGTAATGGTGGCAAATTCACCATCGACTTTTAAGGTGAATTTTGGAAGGTGTAAAAATAGACCATAAAAACGATAAGCTCTGGCGAATGCTTTTTCCAAATTTGGGCAATGTATAACTGTGTGGCACATCATTGCAAACGAACCTAATGGGCTAGGTACTTTGCCAAGGCCCATATATTCATCATTCATTTTTAACCAAATATTTTTAACAAGGTCAGCGTATTGGGTGGTGGTTACTCGAGACTTTGATGCGTGAAGTATGTCTTCTATTATATTAGATTTTTTTAACAGGTCTTGAATGTCTATGCCATTCTCGCGAGGCCCGCGCAGTACTGCGTTGACATGGTGATATGAAATTGTAAATTCATGTATACCCATAAGGATAAGTCTACCTAGATTCTATTTATTGTTGTAAGTAATTGTGACCATTAACGCCAAGCATACACAATACGGTTACACCGTGCATTATTTTACAATTTTAATGGAAGTTATGGCTCTAGACACAAGCATTATCCTATGATTTAGTATCTTTCTAATAATATATAATAACAATAACAAGAGAGAAATTATGCTTACTCCCCTAGAAGCGTTTTTAGCCGCCGTTAAAACGCAGCCAGACAAAGTATATTTGAGGCAGCCATTAAATGGTGTTTACCAAGATTTCACGTGGTCTCAAGTATCTAAAAAAGCACTAAATATAGCTCATCAACTTCATAAAATGGGTATTACTCCTGGGGATAAAGTCGCTATTTGGTCTAAAAACTGTGCCGAGTGGATTATTTCAGATTTAGCTATAATGATGGCGGGCGCAGTCTCTGTACCACTTTACCCTGGGCAGTCAAAAGACACCGTGCATTATGTGTTAGAACACAGTGAAGCTAAGGTTATGTTTGTAGGAAAACATGATAACGATTCAGACGTTATCAGTAGCATTCCTGATGGATTCCCTGTTATTGGCTTTTCTTATTATTCAGGTAAATCCGACCTTGATTGGGATCAGTTGGCGGGAATTGACGCTCCTATCGATTTCAAAATAGAAATAGCGGGGTTAGATTCGCTTATGACCATCGTATATACGTCTGGCACCACCGGCAAGCCAAAAGGGGCCATGCATAACGGCCGTTCATTCGCATTTTCATCCAAAAACGGCGTTGATCAGATTAATACAGGGCCAACTGATCGTGCGTTATCATTTTTGCCATTGGCACATGTTGCTGAGCGTATAATAATTGAAGGTCAAAGTTTTTATGCTCAATTTACCATTTCATTTGCTGAGTCTTTAGATACATTTGGAGATAACTTAGCCAGCGTTAAACCTACATTATTCTTTGCTGTACCGCGTTTATGGGCCAAGTTCCAAGAGGGAATATTAAATAAAATTGGCGGTCAAAAGAAACTGGACCGATTATTGTCTGTTCCTATAATTGGTAAATTAATCGCCAGAAAAATACGTGTGGGCTTAGGATTAAACGAAGCACATTTATGTGCTAGTGGAGCGTCACCAATACCTAGGTCTTTAATAGACTGGTTCGATAGAATTGGGCTAGAAATAGTTGAAGGTTATGGTATGACCGAAAACATGTGTTATGGCACTTTTAACAAAACGGGAGCTCGAAAGATTGGATCAGTAGGAAGACCGTTTGCTCAAAATGAAGTTAAAATTAGCGAAAAAGGTGAGATATTATTCAAGAGTGAAGCGCTAATGACTGGGTATTATAAAGAACCTGAAAAAACAGCTGAAGCGTTAGTCGATGGTTACTACCATACAGGTGACAAAGGTCGCATTGACGATGAGGGCTATGTGCATATTACAGGCCGTGTTAAAGAATTATTCAAAACATCAAAAGGTAAATATATAGCACCTTCACCTATAGAAGGATTGCTAACATCGCACGTGTTTATTGATCAAGCTTGTGTAATGGGTTCTGGACGCGCACAACCATTAGCTGTTATTGAGCTGTCCGATACAGCTAGGGCAAGCGATGCAGATACTATACAGGCAGAAATTGAGAAGCACATAAATACAGTTAATACAAAGCTGGAACATCATGAGCGTTTAGATTGCATTGTCATTTCACAGTCAATTTGGACAGTGGAGTCTGGGCTCATTACACCTACGCTGAAGATTCGTCGTGAATCGGTTGAAGGCCGCTATTACTCTCTTGGTGAAATCTCTAAGCAGCTAATTGTATGGGGTCCAAAAGAAGATACTGTAAAGGGTATTGACGCCGCTTAGATTTCAAAATTAAGATTCATTCAAACAATTAAGCTAAACATTCAAGCCGGATTATTCCGGTTTTTTTGTGTCAATAGTTTAGGAGTGGTTCTTCTCATTACTCATCTCAATTTTGTCCAGCTCACTATCGTACTGGTTGATACAAGACTGACAGATACAACTAGGGTCTTGGTTTAACCGCTTTGTTCTTTCTATTAGGTCTTTCGGCACATGGGCAATAAGACACCAGCAGTCGTTATTAATACTTTTTGCTTTACAATTATTTAGTCTATTACACAGAGGGCATTTAGATTTATCCATACTAACGTTTTACCTGTAAGAATTTAACATAAGAAAGGCGGTTTGATTGTTATAGCCTATTATCTGTCATTTTATGTTATTGATCTGGGATTTAATTATGACAAAATTAAGTGCATTTAAAGGATGAATTTATGAGCGTGCGCCAACATTACAAGTTTGAAGAAGTAGAGGGCATAAAAGTAGGCCGAGTTAATCAGGGCATCAATACTAATTTTATTGTTTATCGTATTGGCGATACCGTAATAGATTCTGGCCCGAGTAATCAGTGGCGCCATGTTAAGCGATTTCTAACTCAAACTAAAGTTTCACAGTTACTTTTGACCCACCATCATGAAGACCATAGTGGTAATGCATTCAAGATAGGTGAATTATTTAATATCAAACCTAAAGCCCCTAAACTGGGCCAAGAAAAGCTTAGGAAAGGCTATAAAACTCCTTTATTGCAAAAAATTGTATGGGGGTCAATGGTACCGGTAGAAACAGTCTCTTTAAAAGCTGAGGAATTTTTATCCGATGGCAGTAAAATAATACCTATTCACACACCAGGCCATACCAAAGATCTAACTTGTTTTTTCATTCCATGTAAAAAATATTTCTTTAGTGGAGATTTATATATAGCCCCTAAATTAAAGTTGCTTAGGTCAGATGAAAATCTTGAGCAACTATTAAATAGTATTAATAAGGTCCTAAAATTAGATTTTAAAACATTATTTTGTCCTCATGGTGGTGTAATTGAGAATGGTAAAGAGGCGCTTACAAAAAAGAGAGATTATATTTTAAACTTAATAGAGCAAACTAATTATCTTGCTTCTCAGGGTATGAATATTAGCGCTATAGTTATTAAATTACTAGGGCCTGAAGATATGGTGTCTAAACTTACTCAAGGTAATTTTTGTAAACAAAATTTGATAACACAATGTATTGGTTTAGATGTATCAAAAGTGTAGAGCTCCGCCATTTATATGCGGAGTCTGGTATACCAGTTTAAGGTTTTCTAAATTTAAGCGTCATCCGATCACTTTCACCAATTTTAAGATAATTGTCTTTTTCGGTATCGCCTAATCTTAGTGAGGGAGGTAAGGTCCAAACGCCTTTTGGATGGTTTTTACTATCCAAAGGGTTTGCATTTACTTCAGACGCGCCCAAAAATTCAAATCCTGCTTTTTCTGCAAGCAGTTTTACATAGGACTCGGTAACATAGCCGCTCACGATCATTTCATTAAGGTTAAAGTCTTCCGTTGCTCTGTGCTCTACAACGCCTAAAATTCCATTGGACTTTAATGCTGTAAAAAATGCGTTAAATGCAGATTGTTCAGCGCCATTCTTCATCCAGTTATGCACATTTCGGAAAGTTAACACTCTATCAGCCGAATTATTAGGGGCTATGCTAGTAAGTTTAGGGGGTTCAAAATCAGTGGTTATTACCTTGCTATATTGATCTGGTGATTGCTTTATTTTATTATTAAATTTTGCCCGCATTTTTTGAAAGAAACCAACTTCTGAAGCTTGATTGAAATGAGCCGCATAATAAATGCCTTCGTCTTTAAGGTAAGGAGCAAGTATTTCGGTATACCAGCCACCACCTGGCCATATCTCTACCACTGTTTGTTGAGGCTTGATTTCAAAAAATGCCAATGTTTCATTGGGATTTCGGTACTTGTCTCTGGTGCCTGCGTCCTGTGAACGGGATGTCATTGCAATGTCAGTAAAGGTGCTAAAGTTAGCGTCTTCAGGTATTGCAAACGCAACATTACTGGCAATACTACCAAGGATTATTGGTATGCTGAGCCACAAAGTCAGTGACTTAGATTTGGTTAGAGTTAACATAATTAACCTCGATATAGAGTATTAAATTTTCAGTCATTTTAAGTGTACACAATAGTTTCCTATAATATGTTAATAATATTGGGAATACTATTTTTGAAACAGGGCTTAATTTGGCTGCTTTAAGTTTCATCACTTTTAGAGTAAATTTAGAAATTAAATATACGAACAGAGTTTCTAGTTATGGCATTCATATTTCTTTCCCGACCTAAACCACAGAATGTCTCTGCTGTATTAAATATAGGAGACGATGCACCTGAGTTATCAAACATTGAACTTTCATCAAATGCAATTCTAGTGGTTTTTTTGCGTCATGTGGGCTGCCCCTTTGCTGAAAATATGATCAAACAAGTTTGCAGTTGGTCAGCGGTAAACCTGGATACAGAAATTGTAGTTGTGAGTCATGGAGACGAATTATCCACTCACAGTTGGCTAGCGTCCATTGGGGGTTTAGGTTCCAGCAAACTTATTATCGATGTAAAGCGAGAAATTTATGGTAACTGGGGGATTGGCTACAGTGGCTTAATGCATTTTTTAGGGCGTAAATCTTTGTTTGCCGTTTTTAAGCTGATATTTAAAGGGATTAAAAACCGATCGGCTTCTGGTACCCGGTTCCAGAAGTCGGCCATATTTCTCATAAAAAATAACAAGATAGCATGGTCCCACGTAAATGATTCAGCTGAGCAGATTTATTTACCATAACCTTTGTAGTACCCTATATTTTTTATATTTAAGAGTGAACAAAGATGCCTAAGGCCAGCGACGTTAAAAAGGGTACTGCGGTTGAGTACAACGATAAGGTTTACATCGTTAGAGATATTGAACGTTCTGTTCCACAGGGGCGCGCAGGTGGCAGTATTTACCGTATGCGTATGTACGAAGTCGTAACAGGCAGTAAGATTGACGAATCGTTCAAAGATTCCGATATGCTGAGCCTTGCAGACTTAAATCGTCGCTCTGTTACTTTTTCTTACGCCGATGGTGAAGAATACGTCTTTATGGACACAGAAGACTACAGTTCTTACAGTCTAAATAAAGAGTCTATTGAAGATCAGCTACTGTTTATAAGTGAAGATACTCAAGGGCTTTTGATTGTAATTGTTGATGATGCTCCGGTAGCGTTAGAGCTGCCCACAAGCGTTGAATTAGAGATAGTAGAAACCGATCCGGCGTTAAAGGGCGGTTCGGCCACCGCTAGAACCAAGCCAGCCGTATTAAGCACAGGTTTAACCGTACAAGTGCCTGAGCATATTTCCACTGGTGAAAAAATTAAAATAAACGTAGAAGAACGTAAGTTTATGGGCCGTGCAGAGTCTAAATAACGCATTTTATTAGGTTTTAAATATTATCAGAGAGGCGAAAACATCTATTTTCGCCTTTTTTCATTTCTATCTTTGTATTCGCTCAGTCCTTCTCTATTTATAGAATTAGCTGGCTTCTATTAAAGCTTTACTGACTTAATATGTTAATATTCTGAGTCGTTTAAATCGCCAGTATCTGAATATGCCTGTAACTCATTTCATTACCCATCAAATTACAAAAGCTGGTCCACAAGATGGCGCGCAAGTAAGCCTAAACGGCACGCTGTCTACTGTAGATGACTATGCCAATAAGGTTATGTCTCAATTGCGCAGTATCTTTATAAGTCGAGCAGGAAAGCGCTATGGTCGATTTAATCCAGATGCACCTCAAATTAAAGCATTAACACTTGATTGGTTGAATGATAAACAATCGTTTTTATCTTTTACCCAAACATTAGCTAAATATTTTGCCAGTCACCTAGATAATAGTCCCCTAGAAATAGACGGCTACATCGCGGTAATAGCTGAAGAAATTGCAGATGGCGAGCGTTTATATGTTTATCACCTTCGGGAGAAAACCAATGTTGCATTCAACAACAATATGGAATTAACCGAAACCAAAATTATTGATTTTTCAAATACTGGGTTTGCTTTATGCATTAACACGGGCGTACTGAAGGGCGATGATCAAGAAAAGTACCTCAGTTACAGCTACGGTCGTGGTGAAAAAGCATTGCAAAATTCCTTTAGCGAATTCATTGGGTTCACCGATACTATTAATGTTGAGCAAGAGACTCAGGAATTTTTGCAAATTGTAAATGAATATACTAAAAGCTTAAGCGATGCCGACGCTAATGAAACTCGCACTAAAGTTGTTGAGTATTGTATGGAGCAAGATAAATATGGTGCTCCAGTTGAGTTCAAGGCGATTTCTCAAGAAATTGATGAGCATGAACCGGAAAAGTTTGAAAAATTTATCGTTGAAAAGCGAGAGCAAGCTAGGTCTAATAGTGCGGCTGGTGTGGGTGCAGAGAATTCCGAAACAGCCCTAGCCGAAGTGAGAAATGAATTCATACCTGATAGGAAAAGCTTAAAAAACTATGTGCGTTTTAGTGGTAAAAATAAGGACGTAACATTGAGCTTTTCTGCGGCCGCGCTAGGCGGCGATGTTCAGTTTAATGCGGGTAATAATACTTTGGTCATAGCTAATCTTCCTGCTCGTTTATTGAAGCAATTGCAGCAAGATAAAGATTTTTCTGACAGTCAGTAGGGTTATTTTTTTAGCTTATTAAAAATTATAAGTTAGCAGCTATAAATAATCTAAGCAGTTGCTAACAGCGGTCCAGCGATAGCGATTAAACATGCTAATAATATAATTTTTATAATTGAGACTTTAAGGAACCTAAGTAATAAAAATCCCAGTGCAACTATTACCATATCTGTAGGACTGATAACGCTACTGATATAAATAGGGGCGTATAGTGTGGCGGCTAACAAACCAACGACGCTAGCGTTAACGCCATTAATAAGTCCTGACACTTTTGGCTTTTTAGATAATTCGCTCCAGTTTTTCTGAAACGCTAAGATCAATAAAAACCCAGGTAAAAATATCCCTGCTGTAGCAATTAGCCCGCCTATAAGAGCATTTTCATGGCTAAGAGCACCAAGGTAGCTAGCAAAAGCAAACATAGGGCCCGGTATAGCTTGTGCAGCTGCGTAACCTGTTATAAATTCAGATTGACCCACACTAGTAGCAAAGCTTTCTTGCAGCAAGGGTAGTACTACATGCCCGCCACCAAATACCAAGCTACCAGCCACAAAGGTTTGTGAAAACAATTCACCAAATGGCAATATGTTTAATATACAGACTACGAATAAAGCAATAAATATAATCGTACTTAAGTTAGGTTTAAACCATGAGCTTGTTTTAGGAATCACAGCCGAGGTTTCGGCGCCGTTAGATTGTAGCTTCCAAAGTCCAAATATCCCTGCTCCAGCTAAACAGATAACTTGAATAAACGGTAACGGTGACAGCCAAATAACGCAGGCAGTTAAAACAGCAACAGCCCTGGTTGTGTTAGTATTACAAAAGCTTTTAGACATAGTTAAAATAGCGTCTAGCACTACAATAACAGCAAGTAATTTAAAAATATGAATAAAGCTGTCTAAATAGGCGTTGCCACTTAAGTGAATTAATCCGCTGGCTAGTGCCACCATTGCTATGAACGAGGGAAGTGTAAAGCCAATAAATGCCAAAATACCGCCTAATAACCCCATACGTTTAAGTCCAATAGCAAATCCTACTTGGCTAGAACCTGGGCCTGGTAAAAACTGGCTAAGTGCTATTAGTTGGCTGTATTCACTTTCAGATAACCACTTTTTTTGTTCTACAAAAACCGTTCTAAAGTAACCTAAATGAGCAGCAGGGCCACCAAAACTGGTGAACCCTAGAGCAAGGAATTGTAAAAATAGTGAAATGGCTTTCGACATAGTGAGTAATCTTAAAGATTTAAGTTACAACGATTTTATATGGGTTAAAACTAATTTAACAGGGTTTAAATCTAATCTTTTATAGCCAACATGAGTGTGTTTTTGGCTAAATCTTCAATGCTTAGGTCTCCATTTGGGCGATACCAAGTTGAACTCCAGCCAATGGCTCCAGCGATTAATCGACGCAAAATAAAGGGATCTTGCTGTATCAGGCCCGCTGCTACACTTTCTTCTATGGTGCTTAGCCATAGGGCTTCGTATTTGTCGCGTAAATTTAATATTAAAGGCTGCCTCTCTTTACTAAGGCTGCGCCATTCGTACACCAAAACGCTCATGGCTTCACCAGTATCAGTGTGAACACTATTAATTTCACATTGAATTAAAGCCAATAGGCGGCTCTTAGCATCCGATGCCCTAGAGAGCGCATCATCCATACGTGCCATATTTATAATAATGGTTTCTTCCATGACACTAAGCAAAATATCTTCTTTACTCTTAAAGTGATGGAACAAGCTACCAGACTGGATCCCCACAGCTGCCCCAAGCTCTCTGACAGTTGTGCGCTCATAGCCACGTGTTTTAAATAAATGGGCAGCAGCACGCATTAGTTTACCTTTAGCACTTTGCGGATCGGTAATGTGTTGTTTGTCGATTAGTTGCTTTAGTACCAGATCCATCACGGAGGTCTCGCTTGATAAAATCAAAGATTGGAATATTTAGCCATTATTTCTGAAACATTTGGTATTGTAAACCAAGCGCTTGCTTGGTATTGTTTTGTACATAGTCATAAAAGCCATAAATAGCGCTGTTTTAGTTGTTTACATAGCCGTGAATTAATCGGCTTTTTGTTTTGAATTGTTAAGGGTTAACCATATATGAGTTATAACAGCGTTTTTAAGCAAGGACTGTTTACCGACCAAGTACATATTGTAACGGGTGGTGGAAGTGGTATTGGTCGTTGCTGCGCCCATGAGCTAGCCAGTTTAGGTGCATTAGTCATATTAATTGGCCGCAAAGAAGAAAAGCTTAAAAAGGTTCAGGCTGAAATTATAGAAGATGGTGGTAAATCTGAATACTTTATCTGTGACATACGGGAAGAAGAGTCGGTTAAAGCCGTTGTTAAAACTATAAAAGCGGATTATGGATCCATTTCAGGTTTGCTAAACAATGCAGGTGGTCAATATCCAGCTCCTCTAGCCGCCATAAATCAAAAAGGCTTTGAAACAGTGGTTCGAACTAATCTGGTGGGTGGTTTCTTGTTTGCCCGCGAAGTGTATACACAATCAATGATTAGAACAGGCGGCAGCATCGTAAATATTATTGCTGACATGTGGGGTGGAATGCCAGGTATGGGACATTCTGGCGCTGCACGGGCAGGGATGGAGAATATTACCAAGACAGCCGCATTCGAATGGGGTCAGTCCGGTGTTCGTGTTAATGCCATTGCCCCTGGTTGGATTATTTCTAGTGGCATGGATACCTACGACGGCATGGCTAAAGCCATGATCCCTAAATTACAAGAAGCAGTGCCTTTATCACGTATGGGTACTGAATCTGAAGTGAGTAGTGCGGTTGCCTACTTGCTAAGTGACGGCAGTAAGTTTGTAAGTGGTGCAACGCTAAGGATTGATGGCGCAGCATCGCAAGGTACACGTATATGGCCATTACCAAAAGCTAAAAACAACAATCCATATAATGGTTTTCATCGGGCCGTCATGCCAGATGTGCTTGTTGAAGCTGATAAAAATAAATAAAAGTCGACAATAATAAAGTAAGGGGGTTTAACTATGCCAATGATTGATAGCCAGATAGACGTTTACGGCGAAGACTTTAAAATAAATAGCGAAGCTATGCAGGTGTGCATAGAAGAGTTTCGTACCATTGAAAAAAAAGTGGTTGATAAAGAATTAGCAAGTACTGAAAAATTTATTAAACGTGAAAAACTATTACCACGTGAGCGTTTAAACCGTTTACTGGACCCAGGCTCGCCATTCTTAGAAATGATGCCGCTTGCTGGTTATAAAATGCATGACGACAAAGATGGCAGCGGTGCTGGTGGTGGTGTTATCGCAGGTATTGGTTATGTAGAAGGAGTGCGCAGTATGATCGTTGTTAATAACTGCGCAATCAAAGGGGGAACAATTTCACCTGCCGGTCTAGATAAATCTTTACGTTTACAAGAAATAGCTCAAGAAAATAAACTACCCGTTATTAGTTTGTCTGAAAGTGGTGGTGCTAACCTAAATTATGCAACCGATGTGTTTGTGAAAGGCGCCCGTGCATTTGCAAATCAAGCTCGCATGTCAGCCATGGGGTTACCTCAAATAACAGTAGTGCATGGCAATGCAACGGCAGGAGGTGCTTATCAGCCAGGTCTTTCTGACTGGGTAGTATTAATTCGCGGCAAAGCAAAAATGTTTCTGGCTGGACCACCATTACTTAAAGCTGCAACCGGCGAGATAGCAACCGCCGAAGAGCTTGGCGGTGCAGAAATGCATGCGCAAACGGCTGGTACTGCTGAATACTTAGCTGAGAACGATGCAGACGGTATTCGTATTGCTCGTGAAATAGTAAGAAGTTTACCTTGGAATGAACAGTTAGCTGACCGTTCGGTGCTGAAACCTAATTTATATGCCGAGCCTCAATATTCACCTGACCAACTATTAGGTGTTGTGCCAGCCGATAGTAAGCGTCCATATGATGTGCGTGAAATTCTAGCACGCATTGCAGATGGCTCTGAGTTTTTAGATTTTAAGAATGATTACGATCAGCAAACTGTTTGTGGCCGAATAAAAATAGAAGGTCATGCGGTAGGTATTATTGGCAATAACGGTCCAATTACACCTAACGGTGCTGCCAAGGCTGCTCAGTTTATTCAGTTATGCGAGCAATCTAATACACCCTTGTTATTTATTCATAATACAACTGGTTTTATGGTTGGTACGCAAAGCGAACAAGCGGGCATTATTAAGCACGGTTCTAAAATGATCCAGGCGGTTGCAAATGCAACAGTGCCTAAAATAAGTATAAATGTAGGCGGATCATACGGTGCAGGTAACTATGCAATGTGTGGCAGGGGCTTAGACCCTCGTTTTATCTTTGCTTGGCCTAATAGTAAAACAGCCGTAATGGGTGGTGCACAAGCAGGTAAAGTATTAAGAATTGTGGCAGAAGAAAAGCAACTTAAAATGGGTATGACACCAGATCCAAAAATGTTAGATACCATTGAATTGGCAACGGCCCAAAAACTTGATGCTGGCTCTACTAGCTTGTTTGGCACAGCCCGTTTATGGGATGACGGAATTATCGATCCAAGAGATACTCGTAGGATTTTAGGCTACTGCTTAAGTATTTGTAAAGAAGGTGAATCTAGAAAGCTACAAACCACCACGTTTGGTGTCGCTCGACTTTAATTTTTAATTAATTTAAACCTAAATATAGCAGGGGTGACTCACCCCCCAAGAGATAAAATATGATTATTACACACGAACATAAAGAATTTCATCGTACAGTTAAAAACTTTATTGAAAATGAAATAAATCCAAATGTAGCTGAGTGGGAAAAAGCGGGCGCTTATCCAGCTCACGAAGTTTTTAAAAAAATGGGTGACCTTGGTCTATTAGGTATTAATAAAGATGAAAAGTACGGAGGCATGGGGTTAGATTATAGCTATCATATTTATGCAGCCGAAGCGCTTGGTTATGCCGACTGTGGTGGTGTGCCGTTATCAATTGGTGTGCAAACAGATATGGCCACACCTGCCATTGAAAAATTTGGCAGTAAGGAACTTAAAGAACAGTTTTTAGCGCCGTCTATATCGGGTGAGTTTGTTGCAGCTATTGCGGTATCTGAAACGGGTGCTGGCTCAGATGTAGCTGGACTTAAAACCACCGCTAAAAAAGATGGTGATGATTATATTATTAATGGTTCAAAAATGTGGATCACCAATGCAACCCAGGCCGATTACTTTTGTGTACTGGCTAATACAAGTGACGACAAGCCTCATAAAAATAAATCATTAATTATTGTTCCTGCAAATACGCCAGGCGTTTCAGTTGGTGCAAAGATTGACAAAATTGGTATGCGTTCTAGTGATACCGCCCCTGTTTATTTTGATGATGTTAGAGTCCCTCAACGATATCGAATTGGTGCTGAAGGCACTGGTTTTATGCTTCAAATGCTTCAGTTTCAAGAAGAACGTTTATGGGGAGCTGCAAGTGGTTTAATCACATTAGACCGCTGTGTACAGCAAACTATAGATTACACAAGAGAGCGTAAAACATTTGGCCAGCCAGTAATTAATAATCAAGTAGTACATTTTCGTTTGGCAGAATTACAAACTGAAATTGAGGCATTACGAGCACTAACTTATCGCGGCGTAGAGTTAATGATGCAAAAGCAAGATGTAACAAAACTTGCATCAATGTGTAAGTTAAAAGGTGGCCGATTAATTCGTGAAGTTTCAGATAGTTGCTTACAGTTTTGGGGGGGGATGGGATTCACAATGGACAACCCAGTTTCACAAGTCTATCGCGATGGACGACTAGCTTCAATTGGCGGTGGTGCAGACGAAATTATGTTAGGAATTATCTGTAAATATATGGACACATTGCCTAAGAGAGTTAAATAATTTGTAAACTTTTTATGTCAATTGCATAAGTAGTACTAATGATATTCATATAACTTGTTAGTACTCTGTTCTATTAATCTGAATTACCAATATGTAGCTTACGTTTTTAAGGTTTATTATGTTTAAAAAAGAATATAACAGTATCAATTTGAAGCATGATGGCTGGGTTTTAAATATTACACTTAATCGCCCTAAAGCTCGTAACGCTATGAGCCTGGAGATGGTTAACGAACTTGGTGAAGTATTTACTGAGCTTGAATCCAGTCTTTCAATTCGTGCCGTCATCTTACGCGGTGCCGAAGGCCATTTTTGCGCTGGTGGCGATATTAAAGATATGGCAGCCGCCAGAGCAGCCGCCGCTAAAAGTGACAGTGATCCATACTATGATCTAAACAAACAGTTTGGTGAATTGATTGTTCAAATGAATCAAATGCCACAGGTAATGATCACTGTTTTAGAAGGGGCTGTTTTAGGTGGTGGTTTTGGTTTGGCGTGCGTAAGTGATGTAGCAATTGCTTCTTCAACGGCTAAGTTTGGGTTACCTGAAACGTCTTTAGGCATTCCACCTGCACAAATCGCCCCGTTTGTAGTGAAGCGAATTGGTTTAACTCAAGCGCGACGCTTAGCTTTATTAGGCGCTCGATTTGGCGGTGAAGAATCTGTGCGTTTAGGCATTAGCCATTATTATGCAGAAGACGAAGCGACCATCGATCGCTTGCTAACTGAAACATTAGAAAGTGTAAAAAAATGTGCTCCACATGCCAATGCAGTTACTAAGCAGCTGATTTTAAAAGCAGCCGATAATGCAGCTGAAGATTTGGTAGAAGACGCGGCAAAAGCGTTTAGTTCTTCAGTTCAAAGTGCAGAAGGGATTGGCGGGACGATGGCCTTTATTCAGAAAAAGCCAGCACCTTGGGTGCAATAGAACAAAGCACAGAGTTTTAGACTCTAATAAGAATAAAAAGCTCTCTGGGTTATCTAAACAATATCCCTTGAGATTAGGAGAATATAAAATGGCGAATGCCTCTAGCGTTACAAAAGTACTGGTAGCTAACCGTGGTGAAATTGCCCTACGGGTTATGAAAACCGCTAAAGCCATGGGTTACGGCACGGTCGCTGTTTACAGTGAAGCCGATGCAGATGCCCCCCATGTTCAATTTGCAGACGAATCTGTATGCATAGGTCCTGCACAGGTAAACCAAAGTTATTTAGTCATTGATAAAATAATTGATGCTTGCAAAAAAACCGGTGCCGACGCAGTTCATCCTGGTTATGGTTTTTTATCAGAAAATACTGAGTTTTGTGCAGCTTGCCAAGAAAATGGTATTACGTTTATTGGTCCCGATCCTAAAGCCATTGAATTAATGGGTAATAAGCGCTTAGCTAAAATAGAAATGTTGGCTGCTGGTGTACCTTGCATACCCGGTTATGAAGGTTCTGAACAGTCTGAAGATATATTGTTTACAGAATCACAAAAAATTGGCTTTCCAATTATGATCAAAGCCACCGCGGGCGGTGGTGGTCGTGGTATGCGCTTAGTTTGGAAAAAAGAAGATTTTTTAGAATCTCTTAAAACAGCAAAATCTGAATCGCTCAACGCATTTGGCAGCGATGAAGTTATTTTAGAAAAAGCGGTTATTAATCCCCGTCATATCGAAATTCAAGTATTTGCCGACAGACATGGCAACTGTATCTATTTAGGTGAGCGCGACTGTTCAATACAGCGTCGTCACCAAAAGGTAGTAGAAGAAGCCCCGTCACCCTTTGTATCTGAAACTCTACGTAAAAAAATGGGCGAAGCCGCAGTAAATGCTGCTAAAGCTTGTGATTACGTTGGCGCAGGCACAGTGGAATTTTTAACTGACGACGATGCAAACTTCTACTTCCTTGAAATGAACACCCGCTTGCAAGTGGAGCACCCAGTAACTGAACTAGTTACTGATGTTGATCTTGTGGCCTGGCAGCTAACAATTGCAGCGGGTGGCCTTTTACCTAAAACACAGGAAGAGGTCACAATAACAGGGCATGCAATGGAAGTACGGTTGTATGCAGAAGATCCAGCCATGGACTTTATGCCCCAAACTGGCAGAGTATTAAGTTGGAAATATAACGACGGACTTGGTCTACGCATGGATGCTGGCATCCGTGAAGGACAAACCATTACGCCGTTTTATGATCCAATGCTGGCTAAAGTAATTGCCTACGGCAGTAATCGTGATGAAGCCCGTCGTCGGTTGATGGCATCGCTTAAAAATATGAATCTTTTAGGTGTGCGTTGTAATCGAGGGTTTTTATATAACATTTTAGGCAACGACGTTTTTGCAAGTGGAGGTGCGACAACTGGTTTCATTGAACAAGATTTCAGTGAAGATAAAACATTAGTACCGCACCCATTAACATCAGAGCAGCAGGCTTTGGCCGCTTGGTTGTTCTATCTAAAAGGTGCTGCAAGATATACTAACGATATAGAACGATCTTTTTGGCGTAACTCTAATCAATCTCCCACTTGGTTTGATTTAGGTGTGTTAGACCACAAACATACAGTGGGTGTAAATGTTATAAATGCACAACAAAAAGCATTCTCGGTAACGGCAGGTGAAGATACATTTGACTTCTCTTTATTAGAACTAAAAGATAAAGAGTTGTTTTATATTAATGCAGGAATTAAAACTAAGTTAAACTTTGCATTTGCTAGCGATGACTCTGTTTTCTTAGAGACACATGAAGGCTGTGTAGAAATTGAAAATAACACTCATGCCCCGGTAGTTTCTTTAGAGAGTGCAGGTAACGGCCAAATTAAGGCTTCAATGGATGGTGGCATAATGGATGTATTGGTTGATGTGGGAGCTAATGTAATAAAAGGTCAAACGCTGGTTGTTCTAGAGGCCATGAAAATGGAACATGCTATGAAGTCAAATACTAGCGGTGTAGTGAAATCTGTATTGGTAGGTAAAGGTGATCAAGTTAAAGGTCGTCAGTTGCTTGTTGAGATTGATTCAGATGAAGTTGAAGAAGCCGTTTAATTATTTAAAAGTAATATTTAATATTTGAATCTTAAGGGCTACATTTTATGTAGCCTTTTTTATATTATTAAATATCTTTCAGTATGTTGGTGGCCAATTTATTGAGTTCTTTAGCCATTGAGAGATGTCTGTCAGGTGTTATGTTAGCGACAGGGCTAATTTTATGTTTTTTAATATTTTTATGTTTGTAAATTTTGATAGGTAATTGTTATGTCTAAAAGTAAAAAATCTGTTTTATCTGCGCATTTTGACGAAACACACAATGCATTACGAGATAGTGTGGCACGTTTTGTCGCACAGGAAATAACGCCATTTATTGATGAATGGGAAGAAAACAACGAGTTCCCTCGTGATATATATAAAAAAGCCGGCGATGCAGGGTTTCTCGGTTTGGGTTTTGAAGAGCAGTATGGTGGTACTCCAGGCGATATATTTCATAAACTAGTATTTTCAGAAGAGATTATGCGGTCAACAAGTGGAGGGCTAGTTGCTAGTTTGGGCTCGTTAGATATCGCCATTCCACCTATTGCTAAGTGGGGAAGTAAGGCGTTAAAAGAAAAGGTATTACCAGGAATAATTTCAGGAGAAAAAATAGCAGCGTTAGCCATTACTGAGCCCGGCGGTGGATCTGATGTGGCTAATTTAAAAACACATGCTGTTAAAGTAACAAATAAAGATGGTGATTTTTATAAAGTAAATGGCAGTAAAACGTTTATTACATCGGGAATACGTGCAGACTACTATACTGTGGCAGTAAGAACCGGAGGCGATGGCTACGGTGGGATTAGCCTATTGATGATAGAGAAGGGCACTGCAGGTTTTACTACGGGAAAAAGTCTTAAAAAAATGTGTTGGTGGGCATCCGACACTGCTGAGTTATTTTTTGATGATTGTCTAGTGCCAGTTGAAAACTTAATTGGTGTTGAAAATACAGGATTTTTTGCCATCATGGCAAACTTCCAAAGCGAACGTCTAATGTTAGCGTCTATGGCAAATATGACTTCCGAAATGGCGTTAAAAGAAGCTATTAATTATGCAAAAGACCGAAAGACATTTGGTCGTTCTATTGTTAAATATCAGGTGATCAAACATAAGCTAGTAGAAATGGCCACGCGCTTAGAAATAAGTAACACCATGATGTACAACGTAGCGGCTAATATGAAAGCCGGTATTGATCAGACTAAAGAAGTTAGTATGGCTAAAAACTTCTCTACCGATGCAAGTGACTTTATAACTTATGAAGCCGTACAAATATTTGGTGGTCATGGGTTAATGCGAGAAAATACAGTTGAACGCTTATATCGTGATAATCGTATATTGTCTATTGGCGGCGGTACACGAGAAATAATGAATGAAATAATTGCTAAGCAAATGGGTCTATAAAATAGAGGAGAATTAAATGGCTGCTATTAAACCTGAAATAATTGACCAGATTTGTAAAAATAGTGTGCCTCTGTTTGATTTTTTAAATGTAAGTTTTGAATTCTTGGCTGACGGTGTGTTTCAGTGTCACATGCCAAAAGAGCGCAAGGTGAGTAATCACCTTGGTTCTGTTTATGCAGGAGTCCAATGGTCGTTGGCAGAAGTGCTGGGAGGTATTGTTTTTCTATCTTCAGGTATTAATGGATATGTACCCATTCTCAAAAGCATGAGCATCGATTTTACCAAGCCCGCTTTAACTGACCTTGTATCTGAAGTGCGTTTTACATCCAATGATGTAAATGAAATGAAGAAATCACTGGATAAAGACGGGCGGTATAACTTCGAACTGGAGTCTAATGTTAAAGACATTAATGGCAATATAGTTGCTACTGGTCATGCCGTTTATGCCATAAGAAAAGTGCGATAAACTCTGGTTATCATCAGATTCCTCTTGAACCTATACTCGCTTCGCCGACATAAACCAGCTGTTGTAAATTAGACAATAAAAACCCTATAAGGATTACATTGGTATGGTTATACGGCCTATCTGATTATTTAGATGATGTGGAGTTTTTTATAGAAGGAAAGAATAATAATAGTAATCTGTTATTTTTTTGATTCATTGTTAATTGACAAAGTCATTTCATAAAGATCTATCGGGCTTTTTTTAGCTTATTGATTTTCCAATATCTCGATGCTAGTTTAATCGGTCGGTTGTAATTTTTCGGCATAAAATATTTCTTAACTTATTTTATCTTTATATTAAGGAGAGTTTTTATGGCTATACATCAAACACTGGTTGGACTTGAGAGTAATTTTGGAAATCGAGCGTCTATTTTAAGTCGAGTGATTTCTAGAGATGATAGGATTGTAGATAATGAATCGAGCTGGTTACTTCTGCGTGCTGCTTTTCCCATGAGTAGTGTTCGTATTTATAATCGGGCTAGTGATGAGATTCGCGTACCCACAGATACTATAGATGATATTATTTCTAATAGTATTACTGCTGAATTAGATGGGACTACAGATCTTAGCCGCAATGTTTCTATTGGTGCTATGTATCGAGATGACTTGCCAATTTCTGGGGTGGAATATTCCAATATATTCATAGTGGTATCTTTCGATCTGGTTGTGGATATTCCGTTACCCAGAGATGCCCATGTTGCTGTTGAAGTATATATTGGTTGGCGCAAGATAGGACGAAATATGCGTATCGCAGATAACTTTAATCTTGATGTCTCTGTATCTAATGTAGGCTACGTACGAAGAAATCGAGTAAGGTCAAAAGTTATATCAATACTTACTAATACAGAAACCGGAGCCAGTCCGTTAGATCAAATTCGCGATGGCCTACGGCCTTTTTTTGAATTTGATAATATACGGAATTGGTATGTAATCCCAGGTGATGGAAATCGCACGGGTCAAGACTCAAATATTTTAGTACGACAAGAGGCTTCATTTTTTGTTGTAAGATAACTCTTGTTTAGCTTATTGTTTAATTTTAATTGAAGTAGAAGGGTGGGAGATATTCTTTTAATCAGAAGTTAAATTCCCACTCCTTCTAACTTTATTCTTCGATTCCTAATAATATATTTAAAAAACTTAAGCTATTAAAAGTTCGTAGTATTTTAATGGCGTGTCCTCGTTTTCTATTTAATAGTGCAAGGCTCTATTCATTGGAATGAGGTTGTCCAAAAGGCTCTTAATTGAATATTAGATTCTGTTCTTAATCTTAGTGAAATAGGCGTTTGATACTTTTAAATATACCCGCGCTTATCATCACGAATCACTCGACCCGTTAATTCAACCATATCTAAATAGTCAGTAAGCTTGAATAGTAAACCGTTTGGTTTTTATATTTTGGTTACCCATAAATGGCATTAAACCTTCAACGTTCGCCTAACGGGCAATACATTCATTTAAACGCCCAATAAACCAGCCCAAATCCAATAATCCTCATTAATGTCTTGAAAGTATGAGAAAAAGGGTGATTAACCTTTAAAATTTAGTCATTTATGTAAATTTATTCCTTGGGTGCTTTTTTCCAAAATTGATCAAAAAGTCAAATTAAGCATAGACAAGTATGATTGATAATGATTATCATTACTATTATTGATGGGAGGTAGTTATGGAGCAACGAAAAGATCCGATATTGGAAGGCGATACGGCCTTAAACAATGATCGAGACGATGTGGCGGCACGCCTTTATGCATCAGTTTGCCAGTGCGTAAACCTGTTGACCCATTATTGGTCTGATACTGAAGCAACTATTAACCCGTTTGTTATTAGCTATCAAAATATAGTTAATGTGTATTTTAGAAAGCAAAATTACTCACAGGCAGTTAATACCGATCAACACCTTTATCAGCCGCTAAAATCTTATTATTTAGCCAATGAACGTACATCTAATCTCATCAGTGCATTTAAATGCACAAAGCGATGTGCAAGTATCGAATTAACCGCAATTGTTAAACGCTTAGGCGTTTATAACAGGCTTGATGAAACACTCAATATTGATACTTTTAGTCGAAATTCCAACTTAAGCTTCATCTTTCTAAGGACACTATCTAATGATGGTATTTAAAAAATCTCTCTCTTTAGCGGCAGCGCTTTTAGTTCCCGTAAGTTTTGTAGCAGCTCATCCAGGCCATGATCACAGCCATTGGGCTAGCCCTGCAGTTCATTCTTTTCTTTTATTGGCATTGGCTTCTGCTATTGCGACCAGCATTTGGTTCTATCGACGCGGATCAAAAAACATTAAAACTGAAAATAAGGAAAAGTAATTTATGTTACATAATCTAATTAACTTATATGATAAATTTGTAGGTATAGACACTGCTTCGGCTCATTGTGATATTCCCTGTAAAATTTACGATCCAATTACGGCACAAATCGCAACATTAAGTACGATTCGCTTTATGGATTTGATTAACGAGCTAGTAAATCAAGCGACACTTACACTTGCTGATCATGCGAAATTAACTCGGTTAGTGACTGAAAAAGAAGTTCATGCAGAAAAAGTAAAACATGAAATTCGTATTATTTGGGGTGATTACTTCAAGAAGCCTCAGTTTGATCAATTTCCGAATATTCATGGGTTAGTTCATAATATTATGTTGGCGGGTTCTGCATGCAAGCAAGGAATCGAGCGCGAGAAAGGTGAAAATTTATTAGTCTTGGTTAATGAATTTGCAGCCGCTTATTGGAGTACCAAAAAAGTTGAAACGTATACAGCAATAAGTCCTTACCTTCCTGCAGAAATGATTGTTTATCCAAATCTTAAATAATATTAATCTAGCTCACATGATTTGTATGTGCAGCAGAGTATGATTAAGCTTAGTTGTTATAAAGTCACCGGTAATAGTATGTTGCCTAAATTTTATTGCGGTGATTTTGTATTGGCATATCGACGATTCCATTCAGTCTTTAAGCAAGGCGATGTGGTGGTGGTCGATCATGCTCAGTTTGGAAAAATAATTAAACGAATCATCACAATAGAAAACGGTGGTACTCTATTATTAGTGGGCGATAATATTGCCGTTTCAACCGATACTTTTACTTTAGGCAGTATCCAGCCTGAGCAAGTCTTAGGTCGGGTTATTGGGTATGTATCACGACCGATGAGGAGGCGCATTAATGAATGAAATGGATAACCTCTATAATGGTCAAAATAACCCCAGTGTGCGCCTTATTCGCGACAAAATTCGTTTTGGGCACGAACCTGATAATCCATTATTAATTTCAATATGGTTAGATCAAGAAAAGTTATTTCTGCAAGAATTAGAAGATATAGGCCATCGCCGGCAGTATCTTGAACAACAATTTCGTTTATTGCTAGATACCATCATGGACGAACTGATTCCATCTCATTGGCGGTGTATTTGTTTAAATAATATTTATTACCCGCTAAGCTCTTTAAAAAAATTGGCCAGTGATAAACAGTCAGAACGGCATATTCAACAACTTATTAATGAACTGTCCGTTACCAGTAACTATGTGGCGTCTAGTTTACGCTCATAATCGATTAAAGAGGAAATAATATGACGGCAACAAGAATAGAAAAAGACAGTATGGGTGAGTTAGAAGTTCCAAAAGAGGCTTTGTATGCTGCCCAAACCCAGCGAGCGGTTAATAACTTTCCTATCAGTGGTCAAGCGATGCCCGAGGCTTTTATTCACGCTTTACTATTGGCCAAATATGCCGCGGCGGAAGCTAATGGAGAGCTAGGTTTAATACCAGAAAAAATGGCATCCTCTATTTGCCAAGCCGTGGATTCACTTTTAGTGCAAGATTTTATCCAGCACTTTCCTGTAGATGTATACCAAACAGGGTCTGGGACCAGCTCAAATATGAATGCTAATGAAGTATTAGCGTTACTTGCCAGTGAAATATACGGCGATACCGTTGGTGCTAACGATCATATTAATTATGGACAAAGTAGTAACGACATTATCCCGTCGGCAATTCACATTAGTGCGGCAATAGAATTAGAAAATAAGTTGCTGCCAAGTCTAAACTATTTGGTTACTGCTATTCGTAAAAAAGCGGTGAGTGTTGACAAGTATATTAAAACAGGACGTACTCACCTGATGGATGCGATGCCTGTTCGTATGAGCCAAAGTTTAAATGCTTGGGCAGATCAACTTGAACAGAAAATAAGTCACATAAAACAGCTGCAACCCAGTATTCAAAGCTTAGCTCAAGGTGGCACAGCGGTAGGCACAGGTATTAATACAGTCGCTGATTTTGCAGGAATATTTAATCAGAAACTGACTAAGAAAACGTCAATTGAATTTACGCCCGCACAAAACTTTTTTACACATATTGGTTCGCAAGATATAGCGGTTTCGTTATCAGGCCAATTAAAAGCGACGGCGGTTTCGATCATGAAAATTGCCAACGATCTACGCTGGATGAATTCTGGACCACTGGCAGGTTTAGGAGAGATTGAACTAGAAGCACTTCAACCTGGTTCTTCTATTATGCCGGGTAAAGTTAACCCCGTTATCCCTGAGGCGGCAACGATGGTAGCGGCACAAGTTATCGGCAATGACACAACCATTACAATAGCTGGGCAGTCGGGTAATTTTGAATTGAATGTGATGCTGCCATTAATCGCTAAAAACTTATTAGAAAGCATTGAGCTATTGGCCAATATCAGTAATGTATTAGCCGATAAAGCGATTGCAACATTTGTGGTTCGTGAAGATAACTTGCTCGCTGTTTTGGCAAAAAATCCTATTTTGGTAACGGCACTTAATCCAATTATTGGTTATGCTAAAGCTGCAGAAATTGCCAAGCTGGCTTATAAAGAAAATCGTCCCATTATTGACGTAGCAGAAGAAAACACAGAATTAAAAAGAGAAGAGCTTGTGTGGTTGTTAGACCCGGCTAAATTGACTGAGGGGGGAATCTAGACCACATAAAGAAAGGCTGGTCACATACTGATCAGCCTTCATCTTTTCTAACCCATGTCACTGGGCCTAGTTCAGTATCAAAGTTTGTGATTATTCGTTCGATACTTTAAAAAAGAGCACATCAAGTGTATAAAAGTCTACTTAGAAAAGAGTTTGCCTAGACACTCATGTTAAATATTATGTGCATTTTTGCAATATATCCTATAGACAGCACACGTTTACACTGGAACACTTGATATATATCGTGCAGAATAAATGGTTTATATAAATTCCATTTAGATTACCAGATCTGGTCATTTAGATAAAAACTCACCTTGTACATCTTTAGTGAAACCGAAATGAAGGTTAGGCCTAAAAACTAGTTGTGCCCGGTCTTTTAGGCTGTTTGTGACTGTAGAGTGTTTTCTGTAAGCGATGGACTTGAAACATTGGTTGCAATTGCACAGGGAACTATAAACAAAGGAAGCTGATAAAACGGCACCAACAGGCAAATGTATATTGAACCGAACGTTAGGCGAACATAATTGAAAATATTGGAGAGATTATGTATATAAAATATTTAATTTTGAGTTTAGCATTTCTACTATCATCTTGTAGCAAGCAAAAACAAGAGTACGTTGACTCTATCTATATTAATGGAAGCATTATTACTATTGATGATAAAAAACCAACCGCCGAAGCTGTTTCTGCAAAAGATGGTTTAATCTATAGCGTTGGTAGCAACAAAGATATTGAGAAACTCAGAGGCCCGAAAACCAAGGTGTTCGACTTAATTGGTAAAACTCTGGTTCCTGGTTTTGTCGACGCCCATAGTCATTTTTCTGGAGTGGGCACTCAAGCTATTGTCGCCAATTTACTGCCATCACCTGATGGCCCAGTTAATACTATTGCTGATTTACAAAATGAACTTCGTGTTTTTTTAAAAAATTCACAGATTGTAAAAGACTATAAAGTTGTTATTGGTTTTAATTACGACGACTCTCAAT
>JBLHVV010000028.1:0-30287 GCA_047628755.1 Crocinitomicaceae bacterium
CACGAGTTGTTGGCCAAACTAAGGGAATGGGTTTTCGCATACTTTCTTTTTTTAAATTCAATTTCAAAACCTGCATTAATGATGGCCTGTTGAGTATGCCGATTTAAATGACAATTACCTGCTATTTTTTTCCAAACGGGGTTCAAAGTATTCTGCCAACGTCTTCGGCTTGAGCCTAGCTCGGCTCGTATGTGTTCTAAAAATATGAAACGCCCACCTGGCTTTAGTACCCGTTTTATTTCTTGCCTCAACTGTCGTAAGCAGGCGGTTTCTGTCTCGGTCATTCGCTTGTCATAAATATACGCGACTAAAAAAGACATGTTATTCGCTCGCTTTAATGATGTAATTAATGACAATATACACATAAACTCTTGTACAATCATTAACCCTCTGCATCGACTTTAATAAGAGCTGATAAGCAATGAAAATGAAAAGTATTATTAAAGTGACAATCGCCATGGTTGCCGCCACTTTATTATCAGGCTGCCTTGTATTGCCACTTAAACAGGTGGATGAAGATCGCAGTTTGTATTGGTGCCCACCATTATTAAATTGCGCCTCTACAGAAGCTTCTACTTTTGTGCATAAAATTGATTCGTTTGAATTAACAATGGAATATGATCAGGCTTGGCCAATTATAAAAGACAGTGTTAGAAAATTGGATAGAACAAATATCCAAGTAGAATACCATGGGTATTTGTATGCGAAGAGTCATAGCTCGACCATGAAATTTGTAGATTATTTTGAAGTATTGTATGTAAGTGAAACTAAATCCTTAAATGTAAGATCATCTTCTTTATTAGGTATTTGGGACATGGGCGTTAATCGTTCTAGAACAGAATCTCTGAGAATAATGCTAATAAAAGGTGGAGCGATTAAATAATACGATTGCTGCCCATTTATCGTTTCAATTCCCCTATAACTATAGTGGTATATTTAAACTGTATATTATTATGTAAGATCAATTTAGTGAAAAAATCATTCTAGATTTTGAGAATAGCCTTATGAATATTATTGTCGCGTCTTCATCACATATAAATCAGATAGCACCTTTATTTAATGACTATCGTATTTTTTATCAACAATCTTCAGACTTACAGGGTGCCAAACAGTTTTTAAAAAATAATTTAGAAAATGAGCACTCTACTATTTTTTTAGCGCAAGCTGATAACGGGGATTTCCTTGGATTTGTTCAGCTTTATCCTACTTGGGAATCTGTCACCATGACCAAGCGTTGGATATTATATGATTTATTTGTTTCACCAGAAGGGAGAAAACAGGGTATTGCAAAATCACTAATGGATCGTGCTAAGCAATTGGCCATAGAGACTCATGCAAAATATATTATGTTAGAAACTGCCACCGACAATAAAAACGCCAAGGCTTTATACGAAGGCCTTGGTTATGAACGAGACAATGAATTTCTAACTTATATTTTAGAGATCGATGGATAACAATCGTGAACTTTTCAAACATAAAAACCAAACGCAAGGATTGGTTTTTAGTATGAAATTATATTGTTAAAATAATTAGGATTGTTCGTATATTGAATAAAACTTTTTAGCAGAGCCTATAGTTTCCCATGTACCTTTATAGCCTGCAGGTATAACAAAGCCATCGCCGGGGTTTACCTGTTCAGAATGCCCTTCACTATCCGTGAGGATCGCTTTGCCTTCTATTAGATAGCAAAATTCATCTTCGGTATAACTTATGTTCCACTTACCTGTTGTTGACTCCCAGACACCACAAAAGAAATTTTCTTTGGTGTTGGTAAATACGTTATTTAAACGTTCAGCTGGGGCACCAGAAATAACACGATCTTCTGCTATTTTTTCAGACGTTTTCTGATCCAGTGAAGGGCTTACACGCAATAACTTAATCTGGCTTGTCATACAAAATTCTCTTGGGCTGTTATTTCTATTTAAGTATCGTGTTCGTTTTTTACTACAAGGTGTGACAGAAGTAATGCCATTACCATTACTTTAAGATCGGCTTGAGTTCGCTTAACTCTTTCACCTTGCTGGGTAGACATGGTGACAAATACCGCGTGAGTACTTTCTAAATATACTCGACCTAGACGCTCTCTTTCCTTTAGTTGCTTACTCATTCCCATTCGCTTAAATAAGCGAGCGAAAGTAGTAATCATCATTTCATCGTGCTTTTCATCTAACTCTCTTAACTCTGGTACCGAAAACATGGCCTGTACCAAGGTCAAAATCGCTTTCTGTTTTTTATACACTTTAAAATTTGTACTTAACATGTCGTCTATTAAATCGCTTAATGGAATATTCTCAATATCCCAGCCGTCAAATTCTTTAAGCACACTTTCAATATCATCTAACCAGCGCATCCCCATAGCATAAAGAATAGCGTGCTTGTTAGGAAAGTAGTGGTACAGCGAACCAATGGATATGCCCGTTTCTTTTGCAATTAAAATGGTATTTAAGTCGTCAAATCCAACCCGCTCTAACAGCTCACTTGTGGCATCTATTATCTGCTTGGAGCGTTTTTTTGAACGACCTTGTACGGGGGCATTTCTTGGTTCTATATCGGCGGTTTTTTTCAATCTTCCTGTCCTATCATCCTCTGGTGAGATATTTCACTCACTCTACAAATATACTGCGAGATGATTTTTTAGCAGACAGTATTGTCGACTAAAAGAAACGATCACGCATAGCGTAATACAACATCCCAGCTACCAGCCCTGGGTAACGTAATAACGTGCCTCCAGGAAATGTTGGTGTCGGAACATTTTTAAACACATCAAATTTTTCAGCACTTCCACTAATGGCCTCAGCCATCAATTTACCACCAAATGTTGCCAGTGCTACTCCATGACCAGAATAACCCTGTGCCACAAATACATTCTCTTCTACACGGTCAAAATGAGGCATGCGATTCATGGTAATGGCCAGCGTACCGCCCCAACCATAATCAATTTTAACGTCTTTTAGTTCAGGATAAAATTCCAACATGTATTTTTTTACAAATTGGCCTATATCTGCAGGAAACTTAGACGAGTAATTTTCGCCACCGCCCCATAACAGACGATTATCTTGCGACATTCTAAAGTAATTAATCACAAACTTAGAATCCGCTACCGCCACATCATCACGATTTATTTTACTACATAATTCATCACTTAGGGGCTCTGTTGCCAGTATAAAGTTATTGATTGGCATAATCTTGCCAGCCACTTTAGGCGCTAGCTTACCCAAATACCCGTTACAAGCCAGTAAAATATACTTTGCTTTCACCACTCCCTTGTCTGTGGTCACTTGCGCTCCTAAACCACCTTTATAGTTTATAACACGGCTGTGCTCATATATTTTTACGCCTGCCTTAACGGCCGCTTCAGCTAATCCCAATGCATAGTTTAAAGGATGTAAATGTGCTGCATCGGTAAGATATTCTCCATTAAAGTATTTATCGGTACCCAGCATAGCCACTACTTCGTCTTGCGACACATGCTTAACATGCTGGTAATTTAAAACACTTTGCTTGTATTCAACGGCTTCTTTAATTTCATCCATATGTGATTTTTTAGCCGCCACATGCAAAATACCGCTTTTTAAACCACAATCTATATTGTGTTTTTTGATTAAGTTTTTCACCAAGTCCACTGACTCTAATGACATGCCCCACAAGCTGTCAGCTGATTCTTTACCTACTTTAACTGTTAATTCATCGTGGCTAATATTGTGGTCAGGCGCTACTTGGCCACCGTTACGGCCTGAAGCACCCCAACCTACCTTCATTGCCTCTAAAATAGTTACAGTGTAGCCTTTTTCAGCCAGGTGCAGTGCAGACGACAATCCCGTATAACCTGCACCGATAACACAAACATCAACCGTTTCTTCCCCTTCTAATATGGGAAAGTCAGCTTTATGGTTAGCTGTTTCAGCATAATATGATGCTTCGTATCCTAATAGTGCCATTTACGTACCCTTTAAGCCCTTATGTGGCTTTTACTTAAATTCTTAATTGTTAATATTTTATAGTAAAATAATCAGTAAAAGCGAGTTTTATTATTAAAAATACACCTATAAAACCGAATAATACTTCTAGTTCAATATTGGTGCAACTCATATAAATAGGCATTAAATTCAGTTTCTATTGATTTTTAGATAAATATTACATAATCTATAACCTGAATAATAATTCGGCTTTGTAGTAACTATCGAAATTGGCTTAATGCTGATATGCAGACACAAGTTCGCAGTTAGAGCGGTAGTATCTATAATACAAAGAATTGTTAACAAAATAACACAACATTTAAGATATTTATTAAATCAAGTCTGATTGAGAAGGTGATTTATGGAAGCCGTCAAAAGGTTTCTCGATGAACATGGAATTACAGAAGTTGAGTCTACATTACCCGATATGACCGGTAACGCTCGCGGAAAATTCTATCCAACCCGTAAATTCTTAGCTGAGAAAGGTGGCCGCATCCCAGAAACCTTATTAGTGCAGACGGTTACTGGTGATTGGGCTCCAAATACTGATGCCTATGTTGATCCTACCGACAAAGACATGATTTTAGTCCCTGACCCAAATTCTTTAAGATTGGTTCCATGGGCCGACGAGCCTACCGCTCAGGTTATAAACGACTGCTACACCACTGACGGTAAACTACATCCGCTTTCATGTCGTACTGTTTTGCGCCGTGTGTTAAAGCTTTATGAAGACCTAGGATTAAGACCTGTCATTGCACCTGAAGTTGAGTTTTATCTTTTAGAGCCAAATATTGACCCTAATAACTCGCTTAAACCAGCAATTGGACGTTCGGGACGCCAAGAAACAGCGCGCCAATCTTATAGCATAGATGCAGTAAATGAATTCAATCCTGTTATTGATACACTTTACAATTATTGCGATGCTCAAGGTTTAGACGTAGATACTTTGATTCATGAGTCAGGTGCTGCTCAAATGGAAATCAATTTCCTTCATGGTGACCCTCTAGACTTGGCTGACCAAGTTTTTGTGTTTAAACGCACACTTCGAGAAACGGCACTTAAGCATAAAATTTATGCCACGTTTATGGCAAAACCAATGCAGCACGAGCCTGGCAGCTCTATGCATATTCACCAGAGTTTAGTGGATGTTAAAACAGGTAAAAATATTTTTGCTGGTGAAAAAGAAGGTGAATTCAGCGAATCGTTTTACCATTACATGGGCGGTTTACAACGCTACACCCCTAGCGCTATTAGCTTTTTTGCACCTAACGTAAATTCGTATCGTCGCTTTGCGCCTGATATTGCAGCGCCAATCAACATGAAGTGGGGCATCGATAATCGAACTGCCGGTTTGCGTGCTCCTTATGCTGAACCTGAAGCCACCCGAATTGAAAACCGTTTTCCTGGTGCCGACTGCAATCCTTATCTAGCGATTGCAGCTAGTTTAGCTTGTGGATACATTGGATTAAAAAATAAAATTCAGCCTACCGCTCCTACAACTGGCTCGGCAAGCGAAGATGGTGATACGGTTAAAGTAGCAAGAACACTTGAAGAAGGTTTACGTTTACTAGATAACTGTCCTGAACTAGCAGAAATAATGGGGCAGCATTTCATTACAGCTTATACCAGCGTTAAACGTTCAGAATTTGAAACCTTTCATGAAGTAATAAGCTCCTGGGAACGGGAACACTTATTATTAAACGTTTAGACCTATCTATTTAGCTAGCTAAAAAGATAATTAGTAAGCTTTAATAAATTAAACGCTCGAATGTATATTTTGCTTCGGGTGTTTTTTTTAATCTCATAAAGCCGTTATTATTACGATTAAAAATACTTTGTATATACAATAGGGTAGACCATTGTAGCCTAACTTTAGTTTATATTTTTTAAAATAATCATAGGGTTTAATACATTAATACCAATAAAGTAATTTGCTCTTTTACCCACCATTCAGCTAATACTAATACGCACTGATTATAGGCAATACAGCTTAATTAAAGGCATTTTACACATTAAAAAATGGCACATTACGCCCATTACTGTGCGTGTTTTTTAAGTTGAAAAAAATTTCAATATTGATCATCATTTCTCATAAAAAAGCATAGTTAGATTGTTTTTTTTATGGCATTCTCTAACTTCATTAATTAATTTTGAATGACAAAAAAGAGGCAAAAAAAATGAAAAAGAACCTTCTTAGCCAGATTAAGAAGTCAGCAGCAGTAGTCGCGTTTGGCCTAACTGCAGCACTTCCTACTCAAGCACAAGAAACACTTAATTTTTATAACTGGTCTGACTATATTGCAGAAGACACTATTGCCAAGTTTGAAAAAGAAACAGGTATCAAAGTCACTTACGATGTTTTTGATAGTAACGAAGTGTTAGAAGCTAAACTATTAGCGGGTCGCTCTGGTTATGACTTAGTGGTTCCTTCAGCTACTTTTATGGCACGTCAAATTCAAGCGGGTGTTTTCCAACCTCTAGACAAATCAAAACTATCTAACTATAAAGAATTAGATATGCCAATGATGAAAACTTTATCAGCGTTGGATGCTGACAATGCTCACGGTGTTCCTTACCTTTGGGGCACAACTGGTATTGGCTACAATATAGATCAAGTTAAAAAAGAATTAGGCGAAGATGCTCCTACAGATAGCTGGGAACTTGTATTTAATCCTAAGTACATGGAAAAACTAAAAAATTGTGGCGTTAGCTTCTTAGACAGTGCTGATGAAATTTACCCACTTGCACTTGCTTATGTAGGAAAAAACCCTAATTCTAAAGACAAGTCTGATTACGCCAAAAAAAGCGAAGCAGCCATGCTTCTTAAGAACATCCGTCCCTACATCACTCAGTTCCATTCTTCGCAATACATCAACAACCTCGCTAACGGTGATATTTGTGTAGCTGTTGGTTGGTCTGGAGATATCCTACAAGCCATGGATCGTGCTGATGAAGCTGAAAATGGTGTATCTATTGAGTACACTATCCCTAAAGAAGGTACTTCAATGTGGTTTGACATGCTTGTGATTCCTAAAGATGCAAAAAATACTGACAACGCTCACAAACTTGTTAATTTCTTAATGCGTCCTGATATTATCGCTGAAATCACTAACTACGTTTGGTATCCAAACGGTATCCCAGCATCAAAGACAATGCTTGATGAAGAAATTTCTTCAAATACAAGTATTTACCCAGACGCTGCAACTAAAGCTAAATTATTTCCTCTTTCAGTTCATACACCAAAAATTGATAAAGCACTTACTCGTTTTTGGACCGATATGAAAACAGGTCGTTAATTTTTAAATAAATATTATTAATATTTACGATTTGACATAAAAAACCAAGGCTTGCCTTGGTTTTTTTATAGCTGTAAGAAAGACTACATGAATAGATCTGGGTGCCCTTTTTTAAATTCTGGAAGTACTGACTCTACATATGCAGACTCAAGCATTGGATCCAGTTCGGTTAAATCCCAAGGTTTTCCTAGTGTACCGATCTTAAATAAATTATCTGCTGGGTCATAATAGTTGGCTAATTTTCCACAGACAGTTTTCAATTGCTGCCTAATGTAATAACCTTTGTATACATATTCATATCGATCTAGTATTTCAAAATCTTTATTTGTTAGGTCTTTTAATATATAACCGTCAACTTTTTTTATAGTTCCACGATTGTATCTAGATTTTATCATTACTGGGAAAGGCTGCCAGCCATCCAAGTGAATTGTAATCACATCAAAGCCTTCTGCCTGTGCTGGTTCTTTTTTTGGAATACGACCTAGCAATGACTCAAGCACCCCATCAAAAATTAATGTGCCATACACAAACAAATTATTAGTATCCATTACTACCTCTTAAATAACTTTTTAAAATAACTATTACAGCCATAAAAAAGCCCATATAAATATGGGCCTAATTGTATAGCTTACGTTAACACTATCTGGCTTGCGTTAAGAACCTGGCAAACCAGTTTGCCACTTTTAATGAATCTGTTGTTTTACCTGTTAATGACGCTATAGCTACTTCTGAGTCAGATTCTGGAAAAGAAGTACCTGATCTAAATTCAACTAAGTCTTTTTCGAATTCCATTTTAAATTCAGGATGGGCCTGAAAAGATAAAATCAAATCACCATAAATCAAGCCCGCATTTCTACAAAAATCTGAGTGAGCAATGACTTCTGAATTATTAGGTTTATTAATTACTTGGTCTTGGTGAACGGCGTTAATAGAGAATGTTTTTTCATCTCCAATTAAAGATTCATAACCAGGCGTTAATTGGTAAGTGTGCAAACCTAACCCCCAGCCGCCCTCATATCTGTGAACATTACCACCAAATGCATCAGCAATTATCTGATGACCAAAGCAAATACCCACAATGGGTTGCTTAGCTCCGTAAGCATCAAGGATTAATGTTTTTAGTTTTGGCATCCAAGGAAGGTTTTCAGACACGTTACTTTTAGAACCACTAATAGCCCAGCCGTCAAACTGTGATAGATCCTTGGGAAATTGATCTAAACGTACATCAAATATTTCAAATTCAAACTTTGTATCTGTGGTATTTAATAAATTGATAATCATCTGGGCATAACTGCCGTGTTCAGCAATTAATTCATCAGGGGTAATACCAGCGGCCAATACACCAATTTTCATAAGCTCACCTAATTAGGCTAGATTTTTTAAGCGACCCTAATAGAATTATCTATTGGGATCCGTTGAAATATTAACAGCTAATTTATTTAAATTGAGCTGTCAATTTTGCTTGGCGTCTCATTTGATACATAGCAGCAATAACACCTACACAAACAATCGCAATCATAATAGTTGCCAATGCATTGATCTCAGGTGTAACACCCATACGCACTTTAGAGAATATAACCATTGGCAAAGTACTACTACCAGGTCCAGATACAAAACTCGCAATAACCAAATCATCTAGCGATAAAGTAAACGACAATAACCAACCAGAAATAATAGCTGGGGAGATTAATGGCAGTGTCACTAGAAAAAATAATGATGACGGTTTAGCGCCTAAATCCATTGCCGCTTCTTCTAACGTTTCGTCTAACATAGATAATCTAGACTGAACAATAACCGCTACATAAGCTAAGCAAAAGGTAGTGTGAGCAATAATAATGGTGCCAATACCGCGGCCAGCAGGCCAGCCAAACACACTCTCCATTGCCACAAATAAGAGCAACAAAGACAAGCCAGTAATCACTTCAGGCATTACCAAAGGTGCTGCGATCCAACCAGATAGAATCATCTTGCCTCTAAAGCGACCCATGCGGCTTAATACATATCCTGCCATGGTGCCTAAGATCACTGCCAATGTAGAAGTGATAAAAGCAATTTTAAGACTTAACCAAGCCGCTGTCATTATCTGCTCATTTTGGAATAATTCGGCATACCATTTAAGCGACCACCCCCCCCATACAGTGACTAATTTAGATTCATTGAAACTAAATATAACCAGCGAGATCATCGGTAAATATAAGAACAAAAAACCGAGTGTAGAAGATGTATTTAAAAATATAGATCTGCGTTTCATTTTGCACCCTCCTGATGTTCTGTTCGGTTAGTTATTAACATAATGGGCAGTACCAGCATTATTAGCATTACAGTTGCCACTGCCGATGCCATTGGCCAATCTCGGTTCAAGAAGAATTCGTCCCATAGTACTCTACCTATCATCAACGTGTCTGATGCTCCCAGTAGCGCTGGTATAACAAACTCACCAACCGCAGGAATAAACACCAGCAGACAGCCCGCAATGATTCCTGGAACAGCTAAGGGTAATGTCACTAGGTAAAAACTCTGAAATGGCTTGGCACCTAAATCTTCAGCTGCTTCTAGCAAAGTAATATCCATCTTTTCTAAGGCGGTATACAAAGGTAAAATCATGAAAGGTAAATAGGTATAAACAATCCCGATGTATACAGCTAAATCGGTTTGAATCAAAGCTAGGGGTTGGTCGATAATTCCCATTCCCATTAAAGTTTCATTAATAATGCCGTTCTTCTTTAGGAAGCCTATCCATGCGTAAACTCGTAATAAAAATGACGTCCAAAAAGGCAGCACTACTAAAGCTAATAATAAGATTCTTTTTTGTGGGTCACTGCGTGCGATTAAATACGCAATAGGAAATGCAATAATTAATGCAAAAAATGTAGAGACAGCTGCTATTTTTACCGAGCTCCAATAAGCTTCAATGTACAGAGTGTCTTCAAACAGATAAATATAATTAGCAAAGCTGAGCTTAATAGCTAAAAAGGTATCTTCTGGATCCCATTCGAATAAAGAAGTATAGGGTGGAATAGCAATGGCAGATTCTGCAAACGATATTTTTAAAACTACAACGAAGGGAATAAAAAAGAATATCGCTAACCAAATTGTTGGAACCGATATTACTGATACCCTGCCCCATTTAACGTTAGCAAAAACGTTAAATCTCATAGTAAGGCGACTGAGTATTTGCATTAATGATTCAGGCAAGGTCAGTGCTTTCATGAGGTAAGTACCACGCTGCAGTCATTACCCCAGTATAAATATACTTCGTCTTCCCAAGTTAGCTTTTCACTTGATGTACGGTCATTATTGGGTTGCGTCACACGAACCTCCATACCACTGTACAAATTTACTCGGTAAACGGTCATGCTGCCCATATAGGCGTAATCTTCTATTTTACCAAACACACAATTGTTCAATTGGTCAGGTCTAGTTTTAGATATTTGTATTTTTTCAGGACGAATAGCCACTGACACTTTTTGCTCGGGGGCACAGTTAATACCGTGATTAACAAACAGTTCGCAGCCAGCCGCTTTTGATACAACGGTAACGCTGTCGGTATTATCTTGACTCACTCGACCTTCAAACATATTGACCGATCCAACGAAGCCCGCAACAAATTTACTATTAGGGTATTCGTAAACGTCTCTGGGCTCGTCTGTTTGCACAACCATGCCGTTATTCATAACGCCAATGCGAGTGGAGAGAGTCATGGCCTCTTCTTGGTCATGGGTTACCACAACAAAAGTTACGCCTAGCTCTTCTTGAATATTCATTAATTCAAATTGCGTCTCTTCACGCAACTTTTTGTCCAATGCGCCTAAGGGTTCATCTAGTAATAATAATTTAGGACGTTTAATTAATGCCCTAGCCAATGCAACGCGTTGACGTTGACCACCAGAAAGTTGATCAGGCTTTCGCTTGGCAAAGCCACCCATTTGAACCATTTCTAACATGTGCTTCACACGTTCTTTTACCTCAGCTTTTTTAATACCTTCACGTTTTAGTCCAAACGCTACGTTTTCGAACACGTTTAGATGGGGAAACAAAGCATAAGATTGAAACATCATATTAACTGGACGTTTCCATGGCTCAATACCTGCCATATCAACTCCGTCAATTAAAATACGGCCACTAGTTGGCTCCTCAAAACCCGCCAGCATTCTTAGTAGGGTACTTTTACCGGAGCCAGAACCGCCCAACAGGCAGAACAATTCATTTTCATAAATATCTAAAGAAACATTATCAACAGCAGTAAAATCATCAAACTTTTTGGTTATGTTTTCTATTTGAAGAAATGGCACTGCGCCATCTTGCTTCCACAAGGGCAAATTGCTTGATCCTGTCATTTCCGACTCCTGAATTTCTAATTGGTTGTGTGCCATCATTACCTCAAAGTTCATTCTCTAATAATATTTTTGCTAAAGATAAAAACGCGACTTTAACATTCAACAAGGTGGGCACATTTTTTATTGTTATGACTCTTACTGGTGCTATTACAATATTTTGAATAACTTCAAGCTTGAGTGGCTGCACGGTTTACATCGCTTTAAACAGCGTGCAAAATAAATTTTTATTTTTCGCAAGGTTAATTTACTTAACCCTGCTTTATACCTAAATACCTATACGGGGGTATTTTACAGCTTATAACTAAAAAAACGATTAAAGAAGGCCTAGATAAGATTCGTATTCAAGATCAGAGATACGCCCCGCTATACTGGCTTGCTCTTGTCGCTTAGCCGCCGTAAATACACGAACATACTCACCACCCAACGTAGCTTTAAGCAAATCGCTATTTTCTAAAGCCGTAATGGCATCTTCCCATGTATTGGGCAACGCCCGCTCTTCGTCGAATACACTGTAGGCATCACCGATGACTGGCTTAGTAGGCTCTATTTTATTTTCTATACCATGCAGCGCACCAGACAATATACTGGCCAGAACAAGATATGGGTTAGCATCAGCGCCTGACACCCTGTGTTCGATTCTACGAGCCACATTAGGGCTGTCTGGAACACGTAGCGCTACTGTCCTGTTTTCATAACCCCAGCTGGCATAGGTTGGCGCATGAGCACCTTTTTGAAATCGACGATATGAATTTAAATTAGGTGCAAACGCCAACATGCTGTCGGCCATTGTTCCCATCAAACCACCAATGGCATGTCGAAGTACGTCAGTCCCTTCAGGCCCACCGTTGTCAAAAACATTATCGCCGTTTTGGTCTAACAAACTAAAGTGAACATGAAAGCCATTACCGCTTTGATCCATGTAAGGCTTTGCCATAAAGCTAGCGGCTAAATTGTGCTTGCGAGCCACGCCTTTAACTAAACGTTTAAATAAAATGGCCTGATCGGCCACTAGCAATGGATTATCAATATGATTTAGGTTGATCTCAAACTGACCAGGGCCTAACTCTGAAATAATGGTGTCAGCTGGAATATTTTGAATGGCACAAGCTTCTCTTACATCAGCAAAAAAGTCCGCTAGGCCATCTAATTCGGTAATTGAGTAGGCATCGACTTCTGATATTTGTCGACCATGGCCGCGGGTCAGTACTGGAGGTTTTGGTCGCTGCGTGGCTTCGCTGGTAATGTCCATTAAATAGAACTCAAGCTCTGTTGCTGCGACGACTGTAATCCCTATAGCTTTGTAACGGTCTACAACACTGGCTAAAATTTGTCTTGGGTCAGCTAAAAATGGCGAACCGTCAGGGTTAAACATCATGGCTAACGCTTGTTCATGCTTACGTTTTGCCCATGGCACTGCGGTTAAGCTATTGCTTACTGGCATGCAAATGCCATCGCTATCACCGGTTTCAAATACAAGTCCGTTAGCGGCGCAATCGTCACCCCAAATATCTAACCCCACCACCGATCGAGGAAGCTTCATGCCCTCTTTCATGATTTTGCTGAAAGATGGACCAGGTAAGCGCTTACCCCGTTGATTGCCGTTTAAGTCGGTAATAAAAAAATCAAAGTCATTATTATTGGTAGGCGACATGTTGGTACTCTCAAAATACGTTTAAGATTTAATTCTGACTGGTGTGTTTTTATACGACTAAAATACACCAAATGCAATATTGTGATCACAATATTGCATTTGGCGTGAATTTTATGTTGAAAAAAACCTATAAACCCAATCTAATGACAAGCTTGCAACCCAAAAGCTATGGAAAACCTGCTCTGCATGGATAAAAAATCTCCTATCACGCTTACATTACTTGAGCGCTCCAACGGTGTAACTATAGCTCAGTGGGTATATATGACCTTACGCAGTGCTGTAATGAATGGAGAGATTCTACCTGGCCGCGCCCTTACCATTCGTGGATTGGCAGAAATAATGGGCGTAAGCCCCATGCCTGTTAGAGAAGCCATCAGGCAACTGGCTGCACAAAATGCTTTAGAGATTACCGCTAGCCGCCGTGTATCGGTGCCTCAAATGACCGCCCTAAAGTTTAATGAACTATGCGAGGCACGCATAGCCATAGAGCCCCATGCAGCCGCCAGGGCCCTGCCTTACATTACCAGCTCTGTACTGGATGAACTAAGCCAGCTGAATAAACTGGGGGACTTAGCTATAGAAAATGGCAACTTGGAGAAAATAAGCCCACTTAATCAAGCGTTTCACCGCGCTATGTATAATGCCAATCCTAATCAAGTATGCCTGCCTATGATCGAAAGTTTATGGTTGCAACTAGGGCCTTTTATGCACCTAGCCACCAGCAAGCTAGAAGAATTTTATCTGGTAGATCGGCACGAAGAAGCTATGAAAGCCATTAAGGCTCAAGACCCCTTTGCACTGCAAGTGGCCATTCAGGCTGATATTCGTGAAGGCATTGCATTTGCCAGTACAGCTGAACGCCTACAAACCTTTATTGAACATTCTAACCAAGTACGTTAGCCCTATCCCAAAAAACGGCTAGACACACTCAAGTGGCCTACTATTACTGTCTATTAGTAAAAACAATGAGCTCTTATTGACATTTGTTTTTTGTGATCACAAAATAGAGCACTATGAATATGATTGTACATTACTTATTTAACAACTTTAGGAGCCCGTCATGAGCGATAGCAACTCTGCGCCAATGAATACGCAGGCTGTTCAAACACTTGATGCAGCCCATCATATGCACCCTTTTACAGATACGGGAGCATTGAATAAAAAAGGCACTAAAGTCATTGCCAAGGCAAAAGGTGTTTACCTTTGGGATAGCGAGGGCAATAAAATTTTAGACGGTATGGCAGGTTTGTGGTGCGTGGCTATGGGGTATGGACGCACAGAGTTTGCTGAAGTAGCAAAAGCACAAATGAACGAATTGTCTTACTACAATACATTCTTTCAAACTACACATTTACCAGCCGCTAAACTAGCCGAAGAAATTGCCAGTATTACACCTGGCGATTTAAATCATATATTTTTTGCAGGCTCAGGCTCTGAAGCCATTGACACCATTATCCGTATGGTTCGCCAATATTGGTGTATCGAGAAAAAGCCCTACAAAAATATTTTAATATCTCGTGAAAACGCCTACCACGGCAGCAACATTGGGGGAGCATCGTTAGGTGGCATGAGCGGCATGCATTCGCAAGGTATGCCAATGATGCCAGGAGTTGAACATATTCGTCAGCCATATTGGTATGGAGAAGGGGGCAACTTAAACCAACACGAATTTGGATTGGAATGCGCCCAAGCGTTAGAAACAAAAATTTTAGAAGTGGGACCAGACAACGTAGCAGCTTTTGTGGCCGAACCCGTTCAAGGTGCTGGAGGGGTTATTGTTCCACCTGCAACTTATTGGCCTGAAATTGATCGAATTTGTAAAAAATATGACATTCTACTGGTTTGCGACGAAGTAATTTGCGGTTTTGGCCGCACTGGCAGCTGGTTTGGTTGCGAAACCTACGGTGTACAACCCGACCTAATGTCTATGGCAAAAGGCATGTCTTCTGGTTACTTGCCCATTTCTGCCGTAGCCATTGGTAATCGAGTAGCTGATGCCTTTATTGAACACAACGATGATTTTAATCATGGTTACACCTATTCTGGTCATCCTGTTTGCGCAGCCGTGGCTCTTGCCAATATTAAGTTAATGAAAAAAGAAAATATCATTGAATACGTTAGCGGAGATATTGGACCTTACTTTCAAAAAAAATTACATGACACACTGGCAAATCACCCGCTTACTGGGCATATTGAGGGTGTAGGTTTACTCGCTGGTATTGCACTTGTACATGACAAAGTGACTAAAGAAGGTTTTCCTGAGGGGATAGACATAGGTTTAATTTGCCGCGACCATTGCTTTGATAACGGCTTAATCATGCGCGCCACAGGCAGCCGTATGATCTTATCTCCACCGTTAATAATTAGCCGAACTGAAGTAGATGAGCTGTTTGATAAGGCGAAAAAATGCTTTGATCTAACGTTAGAATCTGTGAATAAACTGCTGAGCAAATAAGCGCTAGTAAAGGAATAGCATCATGTATGAGCTTTATAGAAGCCCAAAAGAACTGGCCAGTTTAATTGATCACTGTCGGTTAAAAAGTTTCCCAAATGCATTGGCTGACTTTTTAGGTGGACTGTGTAATTTTGATAGTATTATCTTAGTCGCGTACAAAGAATCGTTTAAACCTGTAATGGTTCATCCATTAAGTCAGGCCGAGCATAGCCAAACTCTTAAGGTGTATTTAGAAAGTGGTTATGTACTTGACCCCCTTTATAATAATATTAAATCAGGTAATCCAAAAACCGTAAGTCGGTTACAAGACATAGCCCCAGACTCCTTTGAAAGTACTGAGTATTTTCAAAAGTTTTATAAAGACTTTAAATTCAAAGACGAGATTAATTTAATTGTTCCGTTAAACGATGGCATATTCATAGCTATTACCATCGGCCGAACGGAAACATTAGGAAGTATAACCCGTGGCGAATTGAATCGATTAAATGAAATCCACCCTATTATTAATTCATTGGTCAGACAATTTTGGTTATCACAATCACAAGATTACGTACAATACGAAAAATCAGATGGCCCCATGAAACAAGCTATAAGCACTTTTGGTGACGGTATACTTACTAAGCGCGAGCAAGAAATTGCAGGCTTAATACTGCAAGGACACTCATCAAAAGCTATATCGAGCCAGCTAAATATCAGCTTAGGTACGGTCAAGGTTCATCGTAAAAATATACATACTCGATTAAATACATCGTCGCAGTCTGAAATTTTCACGTTGTTTTTAACTCACCTGAATGAAATAGAAGGGGCTGCGGCCTAACTCGGTCATTTAAATATTACTGCTTATTGGCGGCTAAAACATATAGATAATCTAAGGCCAAAGTTGCCGCGGCAAGCGAAGTAATTTCAGCGTGGTCATACGCTGGTGATACCTCAACCATATCCATTCCAATTAAATCTAAACCTTGCAAACCACGAATCACCTTAGTTGCACTGTCTATACTCATACCTGCAGCCACTGGAGTTCCTGTACCTGGGGCAAATGCTGGGTCTAATGCATCAATGTCAAATGTGACATACGTTTTTTTATCACCAACCCGTTCATGAATGCGTTTAATAATCTCAGCCGGACTGTGCTCATTTACCCACGCAGCGTCTAGCACTTGAAACGGATAATCTTTTTGAGTGTAAACCGTACGAATACCTATTTGTATTGAATGGGCTGTGTCTACCAAGCCTTCTTCAACAGCATGGTGTAAAAAAGTACCGTGGTCGTATTTGCTGCCACCTGTATACGTATCGGTATGGGCATCAAAGTGCACCAATGCCACCGGCCCATGTTTTTTAGCAATAGACCGTAAAATGGGCAGTGTAATAAAATGATCTCCACCAAAGGTTAACGGGCTTTTGCCAGCATTTAAAATACTGCTTATATGAGCTTGTAAATTATCAACTAATGTTTGTGGCTCACCGTGCTTAAAGTCTAGGTTGCCAATGTCGGCCACTTTCAAGTGGTTATCTAAAGCGAATGACCAAGGCCAACGCTCTCCTTCCCAAGCCAAATTCGCAGACGCTTGACGGATACCTTGGGGACCAAAACGTGCTCCAGCGCGACCTGACGTAGCCATATCAAATGGCACGCCAGTTACCACGACTTCTGCATCACTTGAGGTTAAATTGGTGACCTGTGGAAACTCCATGAATGTCATACCCAATGACGCATATATTGGGATATCGGCATTACCACCACTATTACTTGGGTCACTCATCTCATTACCACCTTGTTTTAAAACTAATATCTAACGTTGAATAGATAATAGCCTGTTAATAGCCGCCCGTTAAATGCATACTTTAAATACTTATATGCATAAAATAGATAGTTAGATACCTTATATTAAAGCGGAGAATGAATGAGCTTACTTCACAATTTTGATCTGAACTTACTGATTACGTTTGAAGCGTTAATTAGTGAATGCCATGTGAGCCGTGCGGCCCAAAAGGTGTTCTTAAGTCAGTCTGCCATGAGTCATGCACTAAACCGACTCCGTGAGCATTTGGATGATCCACTATTGGTGAGAACCGAAAAAGGATTGCAGCCCACACAAAAAGCATTAACTATGCTGCCACAAGTGCGCAAGGCATTAGAAGTAATAGAACGGGTAATACAGCCAGAGCAGCATTTTCATCCAGCCATTAGCAGCCGAATTTTTCATATTGCCTGCACTGATTATTTTGAAGCCGTAGTACTGCCCAACTTTGTACAGTACATTCAAAAAATAGCACCAAAAATAAAAATTGAAGTTCAAATGATTTCGGCAGACGGTTCAAAAGATGAGCTTGAACAGCGCAAAGCGGATATTGTTGTGGGTTTAGATAAAAATCAAATATTGCCATCTCACTTAATTAGTGAAAAATGGTTAACGGAAGACGTAGTGTGTTTATGCAGTAACAACCACCCAAATTATGGTGATAAACTAACCCTAAAAGAATATGAAACAGCGTCCCATGTGGTGTTTTCAGATGTCACATCAAACACCAGCCACCCAATAGACGATTGGCTCGCAAAAAAAGGCAAGGCTCGACAGCATATTGCGAGAACCATGAACTACACTGCTGCAGCAAGTATTGTTACGAGAACCGATTCAATTATGACATTACCCTACCGTATGGGTTTAATGTTTACCCACATGCTACCAGTAAAATTATTGCAACCACCAAAAAACATTCCGAACATAGAAATGAAAATAGTAACGCACCCTTTGTTTGATAATGATCCTGCAATTGTATGGTTAAAGCATGAATTAAAGAGCGTCATTGCCATTAGCTAAAAACCCTAGAATTTATTACTAAAAAGTACGTGATGTATCATTTTATCTGCATATTACATTTCAAACAAAACATCGCTGCGAACGATTTTTTTTACACCTTGAGTAATCTCTTCAGAGCTGTGAATACAGTGCAAAGGATGCATACCGCATGTAAAACATAAGACGCTACCGGCTGGAGTACGAACATCGACATTGTTAGTTTTGTCACCTCGAGCTGCTGGTTTTGTAGGGTCTCCTTCATTTAAAAAAAACGGGTTGCTCCATCTTGAAAGTCTTGGCTTAATAATAAAAACGTCATTTGGCTGCAGCGGTCAGGATAAGCATTGGTGACAATTTATCATCAATAATACGACTGTCAGGCCAAGAACCATCTGAGTGAGGCTTGAAATAGCCACTTTTTTCATATTGATAAAATCTAATGCGCGCATTTGACCTGTATTTTCAAAAGAACTGGCCACGGCAAATTGTACGGCTTTATCAATATTTGCACCGACCATAACAATCAGTGAATCGTTACCCGTTTCTTTACTAATTAATAAGGCCAAATGATCCTGCACCTTAGAGAGAAGCTGGTACGCGTGTGAAACTTTTTCTCCGCGAGCTTCTAAAGATAATGCCGCCCATAACTGCTGAGCTAGCTTTGCATGCTTCACGATGGCCGACATTTGCGCTGGCTCAGTTATGAATACATCACCATAGGCTGCCTATTAATGGGATAGTAGGAAGTAAGCGTTGGCATTAAATGTTTTGTTTAAACTCTAAGTTAAATCTTTATTTACGATTACGGCCATCAAAATAAAACTCAGAAGTAATTAGGATTTTTTACAACCGTGAACATAGTGCCAATTCGTGAAAGCTAGCTACTTGAATCTACAGTAGGATGCCACGCTAGGTTGTCGACAACCCCAAAAAATAACTAAAAAGGTTGGTCTAATGAAAAGAACTCTATTAAATAAACTCACAATTGGTACGGGCGTACTCCTCGTTTCAATTAATGTTTTAAGTTTTACCCCTACTCCCGCCCCTGCTCCAGATCCTATTCCCGGATGTGAAGTTGATTGCGACTTTACCCGTGGCCCTGCTCCTACAAACAATTCTTTAGAAGCATCAAGGGGCCCTTACTCTGTTGCAGATGAATCGGTGTCAAGATCTGTAAGCGGCTTTGGTGGTGGTACTATTTACTACCCGACTAATGCCACAGGTCAAATGGGAGCCATTGCTGTTGTACCTGGTTTCCTAGCTGGCGAATCATCAATAGATTTTTGGGGGCCTAAAATTGCTTCTCATGGATTTATTGTCTTAACGATGGCAACTAACTCAAGCTTTGATCAGCCAGGTAGCAGAGCAACACAGTTAAACCGTGCTTTGGATTATTTAATAATTCAAGGCAATACTAGCAACAGCCCTATTTCTGGTATGGTCGATGGTAGTCGTCTTGGAGTAATAGGCTGGTCAATGGGTGGTGGTGGTGCACTAAGGGTAGCCTCTGGAGAAAGATTAAGTGCTGCTATTCCGTTAGCGCCTTGGAACACAGGTGCAAATGATTTTGATGAAATAGAAACCCCTACACTTATTGTTGCTTGTGAAAATGATAACGTAGCAACGGTGAACGTTCATGCATCTCCATTTTATAACAGTATTCCTAGCAGCACAGATAAGGCCTATATTGAAATTAGCAATGGCAGTCATTCTTGTGCAAATGACGGCGGTTCCAATCCCGGCTTGTTAGGTAAGTATGGTGTATCATGGATGAAGCGTTTTATCGATAATGACTTACGTTATGATCAATTTTTATGCGGTCCAAATCATGCTGGCAATAGTGAAATTTCGGAATATCGTGGAACTTGTGATTACTAAATAATTTTAATATACGCATGGGTCTGACCTAAATAGACCAGCAGCCCAATAGCCTAAAGGTTATTGGGCATTTCTTGTTAAGCGAAAGGATACGCTGACTAAAACATATGGAAGAATAATTAAAATAATAAAAATAAAAAAGTGAACAGGCGATGGCAGAACTGGAATCCATAAAAAGAAAACTTTATATTGGGGTGAACCAATCATTATACTTAGGATTAATGTGTGTCCCACACAAAGACCATGCAATAGTATCTGATAAACTTATTGTTAGCCTACAAGGTGATTTTAAAATTACTTTAGAAAATGGCGATGAAATACTAACTCGCAGTTGTTTACTTAAAGCAGGAATGAGTTTTAAAAAAGCTAAGGTAAATATGGATAATGCAGTAATGGCCGTTTATTATTTAGCGCCACTTACTCAAGATTACTCTTCACTTGAAAGTATTATGTCCTGGGCCACATGTGGATTGCACTACAATCATCCAGAACAGGATGATCTAATAGATACATTAGTAAATATTCGCAAAACATCAACTACACCAGAACAAGCATATTCTCAACTAAGAAGATTTATAATTACACCCAGCAAAGAAGACTTCGTTTTCAGAGAATTTGACGATAGAATTATCGAGGTTGTTCGCCAAATAAGGGCCACTGCCAGTGAAAACTTAAGCTTAAAAGAATTTGCCAACAATGTACATTTATCTGAATCACGTTTAGAAAAACTATTTAAAGAACAAATGGGAATTCCAATTACTAGGTATAGACTGAGGTATCGTGTTTGGATTGGCATTATTCACCTTGCACTTGGCCAGTCAATTACTGAGGCTGCATTGGCAGCTGGATTTGCGAGTACTGCGCACTTTTCAAAATCTTTTAGTGCAACGAATGGGATCCCTCCGTCTGAGACATTCTTTAAGGCACCATATTTAGAGGTGTTAATCGCAGATAAGGTATTTAAAAACATGATGATAGTGGTAAATAAAAAAACAATTAATACTAGAAAAAAAAATAAAATACTAGCCGTGTGAATATGATGACATTATCTTTACCAAGAAAAAATACGATTATAACTTTATTAGTTTTAATGACATTAGTTGTCGTTGGATTAAAATTATTTATCTTTGATCAAGATAAATTAATACAAATAATAAATTCAAATACTATTAGCATACCTGAAAACAATAATATAAATGGTGTAGTGAAAAATACAATTGCATCAGAGTGGCAATGGGTAGAAAAAAAAACTAGCCAAGGTATACAACCAAACAGTTCTGATACAGCTAAAAATGTAAATATATTTACAGAGGAGTCGGTATATAATGCCCTCTCTCAAGTAAGGCTTGATAATAATGGTAATATTATTATAGATAATGAAACATTAACTGCACTGAATAACACACTTGATGATGATCGCCTTCAATTAGATTCTGAAGCATTACTTAAATTACAAATATTAATAAAAAAAGGCTTACCCGGAAATACAGGTGAAGAAGTGGCTAATATTGTGGGGAATTACTATGGATATTTAGGCGCTGAACGTGAATTCAATACAGTTTATGAAGAAAAATCGACCACTAATCTAGACGTTAATGAATCAATAGAACAACAAAAAAGAAATTATCAAGAACTTAGTTCTCTTCGAGAATTGTATCTGGACACAGATGTAGCAACTCAATTGTTTTCAGCGTATGACGCAAATGCTAACTATATGTTTGAAGTGTTAAAGATTGATAATGATAATAGTTTATCGGAAGAAGAAAAAAATAAATTGAGTTCAGATATCGCATTAAAACATTCAGATGAAAGTATTAATGTAGATAACTGGAGTAAAAGATATAAAACTTTTCTAACGGCTAAAGAAAATATAACGACAGCCTCAATGAATGATAATGAAAAGAAAATACAATTGACTGAATTAATGCATCAGCATTTTAGTCATGAGGAATTAGTTCATGTAAGTCACTTTCAACTTGATGAAATTTAATCTATTTACTTGGCTAAGCTTTATTCTATTCACTTATGCAATATTTACATTATGGTCGACACATGAACAACTACAGCATTATTCAAATCCTACAACTCCTGAATGGGATCAGACGTTAATCACTAATTTTGTATCTGGAAAACCCATATCACCTTTGACATGGGAATTAGAATATGAATTGATTGAGGAAATACTAGATGAATCCAAGTTAAATGATAAAAGAGAATTACTAATTGACTCTCAATTAGCAGACATTCTAACAAGGGCTACGGCATTACTTCCTAAAAATTTAGGTAGCGATGAATTAGAACGTGCAAAACTATTAACATCTAAAATATTACCTAATAAGGCCGGAAATCAGCTAGCTTCAATATTTATCAATTATTATTATTTACAGGACCGGAGTAATATTAAAATTTCAGAAGAAAATAATAGTCCCGATATAGATTCTAAATTTTCAATTTTTAAAAAAAATATAGTAAGAGAGAATTATTATTTAGGAGTCAATATAGCCAATCGATTGTTTGGTAAAAAAAGATCTATAACTGAATACCTTTATGGACGTAGAGATATCAGTGAGAATAATCAGTTAAATTCAGAGCAAAAAAAACAACAGTTAAATATTATTCAAATTAAGTATAAAAATAAAATTAAAGGGTATGTTTATTCTGGCCAAAAAGATGAGTAAAGAAATATCTTCTGGGATAAAAATATTACAGAATAGTAATCAGGTGTCAACAACCAAATATGCAGACTATTTTATCAAGAGGATATTTCTAGCCTGCCTATCAGGTTTGTTACTGTCCATACCTTTTTTAAGCCCTTCACACTTTTATCTTGCATGGATTGGCTTTATTCCACTATTAATAGCCATTGAAGAAATCGATCTACTTAGGTGCTATTTTTTAGGAGCCATTTCAGGATTGATTTTTTCCATGAGCGCAGGCTATTGGTTTATTAATTTTTTAATGCTGTCAAAAGGATACGGGGTAACAATAAGTGTATTACTTTCATTTATATTTTGGGTGTATTGCGCTCAGATATTTGCATTAATAACACTTATATTTAATTGGATTAAACAGTATATTAATTTACATGAATGCATACTATTTCCAATTATTGTTGTTTCTGTATACACATTATATCCCATGATATTTACGGCTTACCTTGGTGAAAGTCAAAGTCAATTTATAATTGCCATACAAGCAACAGAATGGGTAGGGATAAATGGTTTAGATGCCGTAATAGCTTTAACCAATGTCGTTCTATATCGCTTTTTTATTCAAGTAATATTCATGCCATCGATTAATTTTAGACAAGCTAGATGGCCATATACAGCCGCTACATTAGTAATAATGTCATGGTTTTATTATGGATGGCAATCCAACCTAACATGGGAAGCTAAGATAGAGAGCTGGCAGACAATAAAAATTGGCCTAGTACAGCCAAATGAAACCCCTAGTCTTGATAAGCAGTTGCTATATCCAGGATACAGCCGAGCTTTTCCTCCTGAAATGGCCATGACTGAACACTTAGCCAATGCCGGAGCAAAGCTTGTTATTTGGCCTGAATCAAGATTTAAGGCCTACTTTGATAAGCCTAAAGTCGCACAAGCCTTTAAAGATAAAATTGATGCATTGAACATACACTTAATTTTTCAGGACATTGAACGCATCCAAAACCCTATAAGTCAGCAAGTAACTAAGCAATACAATACAGCCTTAATGCTGTCAAATAATGGAGATATAACTGGAAAATATCAAAAGATTAAACGTATTCCATTTGGTGAATATGTACCTTTTGCTAGTGAAATGCCTATTTTAAAAGATTGGGTTGAAAGCTTTTTTGGGCAATTTCTTAACGAGATAGAAAGGGGGGAGTCATTCAAGGTATTTAACAGTGATTTAATTAAAAAGAGATCATTTACTATAATTCCACTTATTTGCTATGAAACTATGTTTCCTAGCTTTGTAGCAAAAGCTGTTTCAAATGCACTAAAAAATGCTAAATCGGCAGATCTATTGGTCGGTTTATCAAGTGACGGTTGGTTTGGAATAACACATCAACCCCAACAGCATGTTAACGGATCGATACTAAGAGCGGTAGAAAATAGATTACCGTTAGTTCATGTCGTAAATAATGGCCCATCAATTGTGGCAATGCCAAACGGTAACGTTATTTTAACCACAGTAGCTCATCAAGCCGGTGGATATATTGTTGATGTTCCTTATAACCCACAAGTTGGAGGCAGCTTTTACAGCCGGGCCCCTTGGTTATTTATTTATAGTGTATACAGCTTAATGTTCATTACTTGCATTTTTACAATTTCAAAATCAAGATACAAAAAATCTAATTACAATATTAAACTTATAACGACATTTTCATCCACTAGAGACTGACAACATAAAATATAATTTTTTTCTATTTCATCAATCTCTAGTATGTAATCCACGTCAATCAATGATGTGATCTTGCCACTCTCCAGTACAACCATGCAGGACTTACAGCTACCAACACCACAACTGTATGGCAAGTCAATACCAGACTCTATAGCAGCCTCAAGGATAGTTTGTCCTGGCTCAACCAAAGCAATTTGGTTGGTGGGCATAAATGTAATAGACCGGGTCGATTTTTTCTTTGATTGAAAAAACATAATATATTCTCAAGTTAAAAATATTGCTTAATACAAAAAGATAAATCTCTATAAAGAATATACTTTAAGAAGCTTTAGCCATCCTCATTAATTTCTTTCAATGAGGTAAGATTAGAAAAGTCTAGTACAGTCTGGATCACAGCATCATCTTTTAAAATCTTCATATGCCCTAGATTTTTTGTCGTAATCAGATCCGTCAAGTATGCTGATGCTATTTTCTCGCCATTACTCCATGATAGCTTACTATCAACTTTATCATGAATAACTAAAACATCTGATTTCAGACTTTCAGGGGCATTATCAAGTGATAATTTATTCCATATATCTGTTAACGGCAGACACATGTCATTGACTTTTGTAACGACTGATTTTTTTGATCTTTCGGATAAGGACAAAATACTGCTGAACTCATCAATTAGATGTTCAAAATTACATAACCCACTAATGACGATAAATTTCTTGCAATCTACCCCTTTTTTTATTGCCCAGCCAGCACAAACACTGCCAAAAGAATGAGAAATAATAGCGTCAAACTTAAAACCTTTATTCTGTAAATGCTCTATTGATTCACGATACTCAAATATATTTGTATTATTGCCCTTTGACCATCCATGGCCAGGTGCATCAAACGCTAATACTTTATACCCATTATCTAAATAAGCTTTGATAAATTTACTAAAGTGACTAGCTCGAGATTCCCAACCATGAACAAATAACGCTATCTTTTCACCTTCACCCCATTCATAAAAAATAGTGTCCTTTCCATTTATCATAACTTGAGTTTTCTTCGCTTCAGAAAAAAGACCTTTATCCTCTTCTTGAATTTTAGCTCGTTTAGACGGCATAAAAAAAAGCTTAAAGGCCAGTTTACTTGCAAACTTTGGCACAAAGATAAAAGCAAATTTTAAAAATATTTTTATTATAGTTAGCATAAAATTTTTCCTGATTATTAAGTTAATATTTTAACAACAAATAACAGCATATCTGCTTTTAGGAAAGGTCTCAATATAGACAAAACTTTTTTGTAAAGTGAGCAAAAAATATAATAAATACTAATAATTAATCATTACTAATACTCATTATTAATAGAGAACACTCTATGATTTGACTCTAAATTTGCTTCGTAAGCTAACTTTCTTTCATCTTCAGTTGCCATCTTATTATCCCAATTTTCTAAAGATGGAGCCATAAAACGATGCCATGCGAATGGAATCATAGCGATAATCATAGATATAAAATAGCCAAGCTTTAATTTTGGTACATTTTCATAGCTAACCAACTTCCAAAATGGAATATTAGCATTTGCATGATGACAAGAATGGCGGCTAAGATTATAAAATACAAAAGTTGATGACTGGGTATAGCAATCCCAACTATGTCTTGGTTCGACTTTTGTACCAGCCAAACGCACTAGGCCATAATGTTCAATATAGTTAACAGATTCAAATATAAACTTAGTAGTTAAGCAATGAAGTAAAAATATTCCAACTCCTGCTAAATTCGCAAAAAAACCAAATATAATCATAATTATAAAACTGCAAGTTATACCTATAAGGAAGGTATTATGAAAACTAAAGATGGATTTATTTGATCTCTTTAATTTGGCAGACTCTATTTCCCAAGACTCGATATATTGGCCAATACTCGATCGAATAAAGAATGCATAAAGTCCTTCTCCACGGCGAGCTGTTGCGGGGTCTTCTTTAGTTGCAACATTGCGATGATGTCCATAAACATGGCTGATAGAAAACTGAGAATCGAAAACATTTACGAGTAACCACCGACCAATAAACATCGCTGTAGGATTTCTAGTTCGATGAGTAAGCTCATGTGCAACTATTGTATTACTACTATGAACAAATGCAATTGCTATCGTACAGATTATTAAGGTATGAATATTCATCAGTTCATGCTTATCAAGTACATCTATCCCTATAAAAATCTCAACAGAAGAGCCAAAATTAAATAAATCTCCAGGCGTTACCTGCCACAACAATACCCATATTAGAAATATTGAATTTGGTAGCTGAAAATATAAAAGTGCATTAAAATACCCCTTATACTTGACATCTAAATCCTTAGTATATTCTGGCCAGAATGTATCATAAACCAAATGTATAAGAGCAATTATTAAAGGCGAGATCCAAATCTGCTCTGGTGAAAATATAACTAGAAAACCAGTTAAAGGTAAAGATATTACGAGCCAAAGATATTTAAAATATAACATGAAAAAAGTACCATAATTATTGATTTTTAAACTGTCATACCATACTTTCTGGCGTTACACGAAATGAAGCTTCATATGATTTTACTTTGTCTTGATACTCATAAAATAATGGAGGAATAATTTCGTTTGAAGGATGGTAGTCTTTTTTACAGTAACGTATTGTAGATTTAATAAATCGTATCAAAATTCCATTCCCTCCAAGTGACTTAAAAAAACCAGTAAAAAATGTAATGGGCCTGGCCAACATAATCAAAGCTGCACCTAGTGTTATCCAAAATGAAAAAGAAAATAATCCAAGTAAGATACCAAGTATGTAACTCAATCTATTTGTATCTACTTCTTTTAATAGATCGAATACAACTTCCCTATGCTCAATTTCTTCAACAAAATGCCATGACAGCATATCTTTGAAATTCTCATCAGAATTAAGACTACTTACTTTGTTTAGTCCAAAATAAGCTATCTCAGAATTAAGCTGTTCCATGGCAGAAGCAATTGACAACTTTAGCGAATGAGGTGCAATTTTGTCCAGTATGGTATAATTAAAGAATGAACTAAAATCAAAGAACGTCTTAAGAATTGGGTGAATTTTAAAGTATCGGCAACTAAAAAGTTCATGGCTTTCAGCATGCTTCACCTCTTGAAAAAAACATAATTTTAATTTATCTTGTAACGTCTTATTCGAAATAGACCGCATAGACTTACTTGCAGAACGAACGATAAATCTCTCAGAAGGACCTACAAGCAAACAATAGCTTAAAAACCAAACTGAAAGATAATCATATTCATTCACGTCAGAAAGTGAAACTTCGTTAGGCACTGCATCAGGTAGAATTCTTTTTTTCATTATGCACATTCCTCTTTGACTAACTCTACTAACTCTACTAACTCTACTTGACTATGCTTTTTTAAAGCATGTAAATTTGGCCAGAATTTTTTAGTAAGTGGCTGCATACCATGCTCTTTAAGCTTCTCGGCAAGTAGATTGAGTGATTTAGGGTCGACTGATCTATGAAGAGAAAGTCGAATAGTTGGATTTGGTGCTACTGGAACAGGGAACATAGCTCCCATAAACCCGCATTCAAGTAAGTCTTGATACACTCTCAAAACTTTTGCTTCATCATCGCCTTCAAATGAAAAAATTGGGTGAATATAAGTATCTGCGTCTGGATACTGACGTATACCTAGTTCGCCAAGTTTGTTATTAAAATCTGTAAGCAAAGAGAACAGTTCTTTTCTATATTCAATGAAATGAGTTCTATAGTCTATTAAGTTAAAATAGGATTGCGCCGCTACAACAGGGGATAAATGTGATGTATTCACATTCTGTCTACCATGACAATCGATTGCTCTTATCACTGCTTGACTGCCGACAATCATACCTCCAAATCCTGCCAAACCTTTTGCAAGACTTGAGGTGACAACATCTGGTTTCTTAGAAAAGAAATCTATACATCCACGTCCTTTATCTCCTACTGTTAAAAATCCATGAGTATCATCAACTACAGACATCAAATTGAATTTATTTTTTATTTGATCTATCCGCTCCAAATTTGCTAATGTGCCATGAGCACTGAAAACACCATCGGACACAATTCCTGCAGCGTTATAACCCCCTCGATATTTTTTCACTAGCTCTTCTAATTTTTCATAATTAAGATGTGGGTAGACAATCACTTTTGCTTTACTAATAGCCATGCCATCGACTAACGAAGAATGATTATGTTGATCTGAAAAGATAACGTCTCCGTCATGAAATAGTGCAGTCATTACTGCCTGCTGTGCAATGTATCCACAAGTAGCCAATACACAAGACTCATAACCCATAAAATCAGCAATTTCAGCTTCAAGCTTTTTATGAATAGGTAAGCTTCCTGCTATTTTTCTAGATAAGCAACTAGATAAACTTTCATTACGAACATATTCAGCTAGCTCTTTTCTTGGAGTTTCAGCTAAATCTAAATCATTATAAGAGTTGGTTGCAAGGTTGATACACGTGTATTTTTCACCGTTGACTTTTTTAATATCAACCATTACTCCTTTTTGTGCAATAACGCTTAAATCGTTTACAAGAACACCACTTTTATTTCGCAATTCATACCCTGAATCAAAAACGTTGCACGCATCTTTTAAGCTGGCATTACGCTTCCTTTTGCTAACATAATATTGAGCATAAGCCTCAGCATATGAATCAACACCGACGCTATCACTGGCATATTTTCTAAATACCATATTATCTAAATCACGAATCAAATTTATCATTTTTTTACCTACATAAATTATTTATTTTTATACTAAATATTAAAAGAAAGGAACGATCGCAGGTACTTTCTTCTGATAGTCTGAGTATTCTTCGCCAAAAATATTCCTAAGATTTTTAGATTCTTTACCCGCTAGAAGTGCGTTAAATACAATCGCGTAAATTATTCCTAAGACCAACGCTGTATTGACCCAAAAATAATATTCAGGGAACCATAAGTGAGTACGACTAATACCAATAAAGGCACCACCAAATTCAACGCAATACACTCCTAAATATAGTGGATGACGGACAAATTTATAAATACCACTGGTGACAAGATTTGGTTTATCTAATACATAACCTGTCCAAGTAAATGCATCATTTTTAACTAATTCTGTTTTAGCAGCCCTCACGAGAGAAGCTCCTAATATAAATAGGGCAAGTGCTACAAAGTCGATTACTGTTAATGAATCCATCATATAAATGACGCTATATAGTATTATACAAAGTAAGATAGAGGTTGATTTCATTAATAATATAGAATGGTTTGGGGCCATACTTTTCCAATCGGAACGTTTTTTCATGTCGTATCCAAAATAAAAGAATATCAGGAGTACTATTGAAGAAAATATTTGGAACGCCAGAAGACTTGTCATTTTCACATCCTTGAATTTATATTAATGTTTAATTTTAAAATCCCATCTATATGTTAAAAATAGATTGAAGATTTAAACATACTATATCCAAGTTAAAACCTTTTAGATTTAGTGAAAAGTGAAAATATTTATGATAAATTTC
>JBLHVV010000029.1:0-29997 GCA_047628755.1 Crocinitomicaceae bacterium
GGTAATTTCTTCTACAGCACACATCTATTCAAGTTTTAACAATGAATCACTGGCACACTGCGATGACTTGGGTTGCTATAAAGTTATATTTGATTTTTTAAATAAAAATTTTTTAGACAAAGATAATGCGTACCCAGCAACTAGCACATCAACGCTCGATAAAGACCGTCAAGTTGTTATGGTAAGAAAAATTTTGGAAATCACTATAATTTTCATGATGGCCACATAGTTACCCTAAGAGAAAGTGACTTCAACCCACATAAAACACTCAATTATGGTGATCGATATATTGAAAATATTATAAATAAAGGCACCGCATCCACTAATAGTATTACAGGTGGATTTCCTACCGAGCAAAGGCTACAACCGACCGGAAATGATTATGTGGTTAGGAACAATCTGAAACAGTTTAAAATAAATGCTCAAGATATGGCCGCAATTAAAGCTCTACGTCCACTAAGCTCATTATCACAGCAAAATTAGAAGCTGTTATAAGCTCAAAAGTAGAGTTCGTTGCTGGATATAGTATTAAATCATCGAAAAAGTAGAAAATAGCACCGTCACTAATTCTAAAAAAACTGTTGATATTAAAAATATTGAAACAGAGTTGGTAAACCTTAAAGTTAGTTTGAGTCGCGCTAAGCTAAACCTATAGAAAAGAATATTAATATTGGGATAAGACCATCCCTAGCTCACCTTGAATTTGAATCAACTTTTTCATATTTAGCTTGAAATATTTTAATACAAAGACTTTAATGATAAAGAAGTAGTTAAAAATAGAAGATGGCATTTATATATGAACATAGAACTAAGGCACCTGAGGACTTTAATGGCGCTGAATAGCACTGGGTCTTTAGTAGAAGCTGCTGCTCACATACACCTGACTCAATCGGCTCTTAGCCATCAACTTAAAGAGTTGGAAAACCGTTTAGACCAGCCTCTTTTTTATCGTAAGACCAAACCTGTTCGATTCACTCCTGCTGGCCAACGATTATTAGATTTAGCCCATGCTGTAATACCGCAAATTGAATCCACAGAGCGTGATTTATCTAGAATCCGCCAAGGCAGAAAGGGTCGCCTAAACATTACCATTGAGTGCCATAGCTGTTACGACTGGTTAATGCCCACTCTTAACGAATTCAGAGGCCACTGGCCAGAAGTGGAACTGGATATGCTAGGAGGCTTCCACTTTGACTCTCTAATAAAATTAAAAAACGGTGAATTAGATTTAGTCGTAACCTCAGACCCCAGAAATAATGACGATATTGAATACTTACCGCTCTTCAAATATCAATCAATGCTAATTCTGGCACCCGATCACCCGTTAGTTGATAAACCGGTAATTGAACCCCATGATTTAAGCAAAGAAACACTCATCACTTATCCAGTTGACTGTTCAAGCCTAGATATCTTTCAATGTTTTTTAACACCTGCCGGTATTGAACCTGGGCACTTACGCCAAGTTGAATTAACTATGATGATGGTACAACTGGTTGCAAGTGGCCGAGGAGTTAGCTGCTTACCCAACTGGGCTGTTCACGACTATGTCAAACAAGGGTTTGTAGTTGATAAACCGTTAGGCCGTCACGGGGTTTGGCGAACACTTTATGCCGCTGTTCGAGCCGAACAAGCCGACAACGCCTTTATTCAAGACTTTAAGAATATTGCACAGCGAGTTTGCCATCAACACTTAGAGGGGGTAAAACCGGCTTAACTCATAGTTCAGACACAAAAAAACCCGCCAGTGGCGGGTTAAAAGTAGAACCGAAGTTCTTGCTACATTCTCACTATGGACTCAACTAAGAAACCACAAATTGATAATGAGTTGATTTTACAGAAAGTTCTGTTTTAAAATGTTACAAAATTGTAATTTTTTGTAACAGACAAGAAGCACTAGCCGATTTGAAGCTTAACTCGGTATTTCTTGATCACTTTTTGGCCAAAGCAAACTCATTTTGGCTCCTCCCCATCGACTTTTACCGACCAATGCCTTACCCCCATGCCAATAAATAATTCGCTGTACAATCGACAGGCCTAAACCGTATCCACCAGATGCTCGGGTTCGACTGTCATCTAACCGAGTAAACGGAGAAAAAACCCTATCCCAATCTTTCTGTGGAATACCTTCCCCGTCATCCTCTACGTCTATTCTACAAATGTCATCGTGACAACTAAATTCGATATGTACTTTCTCTCTCGCATAACGGCATGCATTCCCTACTAAGTTTTGAATGGCGCGGTGCATATAGCGATATTCAATACTGCTGAATATGTGATCCTCTAAATCTGTTTGACTGTGAATAGTCACATTCACTTTATCGGTACGACGCTTTGTTTCATCGCTAACCTGAGCAATTAAATCTAAAATATTTGTTTCTTTAAACTCTAAAATTGGTCCGCCTTCTTCAAGCCGTGCATAAGTTAATATTTCATCTACCAACTCATCTAGTTCCTGAAGATCTTGATCCATATCTTTTAATTGCTTTTGTAAATAAGCATCTGTCGTGGTGTCCTCTAACATTTGAATACCAAAACGCATGCGTGCCACTGGTGTTCTTAATTCATGGCTAACAGCCCGTATCATTTCTTTTTGAACGCCCATTAAATGCTGAATTTGTTCAGCCATTCGATTAAATGCTCCTCCTAATCGGCCTACTGCATCGTCTGCATTTACTTTCACCCTAGAACTTAAGTGCCCAGATGCCACTCGAGTACTAGCACGTTCTAATTTCTGTAGCCCTACCTCGAACCTAAATACCAACCAATAAACTGCAATTCCGGTTAAAATTATCGCCAATACAACCACTACAAAAATAGATTGCATTGGTAACTCGGGTTTAAATCGCAATGGCCCGACTTCTATCACTTTTTTAATTGTAGGAAAATAGGCATAAAAAAGTCCCACGCTCCCACTAATATCGTAATGGCCGTAATGAAAAGGAACGGGTTGCTGATAATTAAAATTTGGTATTAGTAAGTCAACTTCATTACTTGGTACAACTCTCATAGGCATATTAAAGTCTTTTTGAATATTTTTAAGCAATTCTTCAGTAGTTTGACTTTCATTTTGCAAGTCGTTCTGTATTAGTGAGAAGGCACCTTGAATAAGCGAAGTTCTAAAGTCTTTAAACATGCCCTGAAGAACATACGATGCATCTTGATACTTAAGCAATGTATAGACGTTAATACTTTGTCGTCGATCAGACTGAGATATGAGTGACTGCCCCATATTTAACCTTGCCTTATCTACCCAATTTAAATCTGACTGTTCAATTGGTTTGATTTTTATGGGCACATTTAGCAGCCTAGATACCTCTGATGTATCTAAGTTATTAATGATGATAGTTCGCTTAGTTAGGCCCAGCAGTCCACCAAATATTACTTGCGAATGCTGCTTAAAAGTAATCTGGTTAACCAGCCATAAGGTTCCTAGCGTAGTACTAGAAACCATTAACAAGATGATTAAAACCCCTAGGTATACACGGGAAAAGATATACCATCTCCTTAAATTAAATTTATTATTTTGCAGAGATTAAATGGATTAAATTTCTTTTACAAACAAATACCCTTTGCTACGAACTGTTTTAATTCGTCTTGGCTGTAAAGGGTCGTCACCAATTTTAGGCCTGATACGGCTAATTCTTACATCAATGGAGCGATCTTGGCCGTCATATTCTATACCCCGTAATGCAGTAAAAATTTCTTCGCGGCTTAAAACTCGCCCAGCATTGGAGCTCAGCAACCATAACAAATCAAATTCGGCACTGGTTAAATCGATTGATTGCTCATCTAACCAGGCTTCTCGCATGCCATTATCTACCACTAAATTGGCAAAGGTCACTCTGTTTTGAACACCATTTTCGCCGTCAGCTGCTGCTCCCACTGGAGGAATGTCTTTTAGTCTACGCAAAAGCGCACGAATTCTGGCCAACAACACTCTAGGGCGCACAGGTTTGGATAAATAGTCATCGGCTCCCATCTCCAGGCCAAGTACTTGATCTAAGTCGTCGTCACGTGCAGTGAGCATGATAATAGGCCCAGTATAATAAGGCCTTACTAAACGGCAAACAGATAATCCATCTTCACCTGGTAACATTAAGTCTAAAATCACTAGATCTGGCTGATCACTTTTAATAACGTCAACAGCCACGGCACCGTCTCCCACTACAGATACCTGTAATCCATTGGACACTAGATATTCTCGAGTAAGGTCTGCTAAGCGCTCATCGTCTTCAACAATGAGTATCTTCCATGTTTCGTCTGTATGTAATGCTTGTTCCATGGGTATTCCTAACTGGAAAATAGGTTATTAGTATAAATCTAGACGCTTATGGGCCAACTGCATAGCATAGAGTAAATATTAGCTCGGACGGGTTCCGCCAATTCACAAATTTATTATATATTAGCCTCTAATCCAACCTTAAAACAGCAAAATAGTGGTGATACTTAGCTACTTGCGTTAGCAACTACTAACTACAGCATTCTACCCACCTGTTACTCACACTTTATCCACAGGTGATTTTCATCAAAACACTACATATGGGGTTGATTCCATGTCCAAACCGCATTATCTTGTGTCTAGTTGGAAGTGAACGCCATATTTAGTGTTTGATTTACAACCACCTCTCGTATAATACCAACAATAATAACGAGGTGGGTAATGGGTGATCAGTTGTACTACCAATCAATTAATTATTTAACACAAAGCCCTGCTGAGGGGCTTTGCGAGTTTTAAGGGCAAGGGCAAAGATGAACAGCACACTTCATGTGACAAAAAGAGACGGAGTTCGAGCACCGTTGGATTTAGAAAAGATCCATAAAGTACTTACATGGGCAGCCGAAGGCCTAGACAATGTATCTGTTTCTGAAGTGGAACTGCGTGCGCAGATCCAACTGCCAGATGGTATATCTACATCAGACATTCATGAGACTTTAATAAAGTCCGCTGCTGACTTAATTTCAGAGCAAACTCCTGATTATCAATATATGGCTGCTCGCCTAAATATTTTCCACTTGCGTAAAAAAGCATACGGCCAGTTTGAGCCACCAAAACTGTATGACCATGTTGCCCGCTTGGTTGATTCAGAACGTTACGACAGTCATTTGCTAGAAGATTTTTCAGCTGCTGAATTAGACCAAATGGATGCGTTCATCGACCATGGCCGAGATTTAAACTTTGCTTACGCAGCCGTGAAACAGCTAGAGGGTAAATACCTAGTTCAGAACCGTGTAACCGGTGAAGTATTTGAAAGCCCACAATTTTTATATGTATTAATTGGTGCATGCCTTTTCGCCAGTTATGACAAATCTATTCGTATGACATACATTCGTCGCTTCTATGATGCGGTATCCACTTTTAAACTGTCCTTGCCAACTCCTATTATGGCAGGTGTACGCACACCTACTCGTCAATTCAGCTCATGTGTGCTGATTGAAGCAGGTGACTCTTTAGATTCCATCAATGCTGCTACAAGTGCGATCGTTAAGTATGTAAGCCAACGTGCTGGCATTGGCATTAATGCTGGGCGTATTCGCGCCCTAGGCAGCCCTATTCGCGGTGGCGAAGCTTTCCACACTGGCTGCATACCTTTTTACAAGCACTTTCAAACAGCTGTTAAAAGCTGTTCTCAAGGTGGCGTTCGCGGTGGTGCAGCGACTCTGTTCTATCCGCTTTGGCATTTAGAAGTTGAAAATTTGTTGGTTCTCAAAAACAACCGTGGCGTAGAAGAGAACCGCGTACGTCATCTAGATTACGGTATTCAATTAAATAAAGTCATGTACGAACGTTTAATCAAGGGTCAAAACATTACGTTGTTTAGCCCGTCTGATGTTCCTGGGCTATATGATGCGTTCTTTGAAGACCAAGAGAAATTTGAAGAGCTTTACGTTAAGTACGAGCAAGACAAGAGTATTCGCAAAGAAAGCATAAAAGCTATGGAGCTTTTCTCAATCCTTATGCAGGAACGTGCCAGCACTGGTCGCATATACATTCAAAACGTCGATCACTGTAATACCCATAGCCCATTCAACCCTGAACACGCACCGATTCGTCAGTCAAACTTATGCTTAGAAATTGCATTGCCAACTAAGCCGCTAAACGACGTAAACGACAAAGAGGGTGAAATAGCACTTTGTACACTAGCCGCGTTTAATTTAGGTGCCCTAGAAAACCTAAGTGAACTAGAAGAGCTTTCCGATTTAATCGTTCGCGCGCTTGATAGTCTTTTAACCTACCAAGACTACCCAATCGCTGCTGCTGAAATTGCTAGCATGTCTCGTCGTACATTAGGTGTTGGTGTTATTAACTACGCGTACTACTTAGCTAAAAACGGTGTTAAATATTCGGATGGCTCTGCATTGGGTTTAACTCACAGAACATTTGAAGCGATTCAATACAACCTATTAAAAGCATCAAACAATCTAGCCAAAGAACAAGGTGCATGCGAGAAGTTTAACGAAACGACTTATTCGCAAGGCATATTACCTATTGATACCTACAAAAAAGATATTGATAAAGTATGCACCGAAGAACTTCATTACGATTGGGAGGCGCTGCGAAGTGAGATTAAAGAGCATGGTCTACGTAACTCTACGCTAACCGCGTTAATGCCTTCTGAAACATCTTCGCAAATTAGTAACGCAACTAATGGCATAGAGCCTCCACGAGGATTTATAAGTATTAAAGCGTCTAAAGACGGTATCTTAAAGCAAGTTGTACCTGAATTTCAGCGACTAAGGAAAGACTATGAGCTGCTTTGGACACTGCCAAATAATGACGGTTACCTGCAACTTGTTGGCGTAATGCAAAAATTTGTTGATCAAGCTATATCAGCAAATACTAACTACGACCCTACCAAGTTTGAAAATTCAAAAGTACCCATGAGAGTTCTGTTAAAAGACTTGATGACAAGCTACAAGCTTGGTTTAAAAACGCTTTACTATCATAACACTCGTGATGGCGCAGACGATGCCCAAGAAGATCTTGAAGATGACTGTGAAGGCGGCGCTTGCAAGATCTAAATAAAAGCATGGATATGAAGTTGGGTAATAGCTCAACTTTTTTCAAAATTTTTCAAGTTGATTGCCTAAATTCAATCTTGGCAATCAATATTTCGATTTTATAGAAGTAAAATATGGCTTATCAAACTTTTAACAAAAAAAAATTCGACGCGTTCAGTCAACCTATGTTCTTTGGCGAAAATGTAAACGTTTCTCGTTATGACACTCAAAAGTATAAAATTTTTGAATCACTAATCGAAAAGCAATTATCATTTTTCTGGCGTCCTGAAGAAGTGGATTTATCTACCGACCGTAAAGATTTTGCTAATCTTCCGGAGCATGAAAAGCATATATTCTTGAGTAATCTCAAGTATCAAACACTATTAGATAGTATCCAAGGCCGATCGCCGAACGTGGCACTGCTTCCTATTGTGTCCTTACCAGAACTAGAAACTTGGATTGAAACATGGTCGTTCAGTGAAACTATACACAGCCGCTCATATACTCATATTATTCGTAATGTAATATCAGATCCAGCTACTGTATTTAACGATATTATTGAAAATGAATTTATTACTAAACGTGCTGAAAGTGTTACAAAATATTACGATGCATTAATTTCAGGCGTTAGCCTTTACCAAAGTTTTGGCGAAGGAACTCATACTATTAATGGCGAAAGAATCACTGTTAGTTTAAGAGATTTAAAACGTAGATTATATTTAACCATGGCATCAGTTAACGTATTAGAAGCCATTCGTTTTTACGTAAGCTTTGCATGTAGCTTTGCATTTGCAGAACGAGCAACCATGGAAGGCAATGCAAAAATCATTAAATTGATTGCCCGTGATGAAGCACTTCACTTAACCGGCACTCAGCATATGCTTCAAATATGGGCACTTGGTAAAGATGATCCAGAGATGGGTGAAATAGCAGTCGAGTGTAAGAACGAAGTAATCGAAATTTTTCGTGAGGCAGCTGAACAAGAGAAAGAATGGGCAGAATACCTATTTAAAGATGGTAGCATGATTGGCTTAAACCAAGATATCTTAGGCCAGTATGTAGAATACATTACGAACCAACGCTTAGCGGCCATTGGTTTCGATACTATTTTTTCAACTAAGCAAAATCCTCTTCCATGGATCAACTCTTGGTTAGTAAGTGACAATGTTCAGGTAGCACCTCAAGAGGCTGAAATAAGCTCTTATCTTGTAGGCGCCATTGACAGTGAAGTATCTGTTGATGACTTCATGGACTTTGAACTTTAATTTAAGCTATTAATTATAATATTAATATTAAGATAAAATATTGATCATGCTTGCAATGAAACATAAAGATCAAGAAGACTTAAAGGGTTTTCAGCTAGACTCAGATTACCACGACAATAATGACTTTCAATTAGAGAGTCCTGTTGTTGAGGCTGATTCTGCTGACTCTGATACTCTACAGACTGAACTCTTTCTACCTGAGCAAAACCCTGAATCACCGGAACAAGATGATCAGTTAGATTTGATAGGTTTAGAAAAACCCATACACTCTTTAACAATTGAAGGGGTCGCAAAACCTCTTAAATTCCATTTTGCAAATAATCTTTTAGAAAGCCTTGAAGCACAGAATATACATGTGCCCTACCAATGCCGAGAGGGCTATTGTGGTGGCTGTCGTACAGACTTAATTGAAGGGGAAGTGGCTTATTTACAAGAGCCTATGGCATGGATTAATGAAGGAGAAATACTGCCTTGTTGTTGTGTGCCTAAAACCGCGTTAACCTTGAAGTTGAAAGGTTAACTCTTTTAGATCAAACGATCTTACATTTTACGTCAGGAAAATAGAGACAGTTATGATTCGCCCAAACATTGGTAAGCTAGCACCTGCATTTTCAACACTTGACGAAAACGGTAACAAAGTCGCTCTTAAGGACTTTCGTGATCAAATAGTCGTGTTATATTTTTACCCTAAAGCTATGACCCCAGGCTGTACAACTCAGGCTTGCTCTTTACGAGATAGCAAAAAAGAACTCGACAAGCTTAATGTAGTAACACTTGGCATTAGCCCCGACGCACCAGCCCGATTGTTAAAGTTTAAAGAGCGCGATCAATTAAACTTTACCCTTTTATCAGACGAAGACCATGCTATCGCAGATAAGTACGGAGTTTGGGGATTGAAAAAGTTTATGGGACGTGAGTACGATGGCATCCACAGAGTGACTTTTATCATTAATGAAAAGGGTAAACTGGTGCATATTATGGATAAATTTAAGACGAAGACTCACCACGATGATGTATTGGCGTATATTCAAGCCGAATTGGTGTAAAGATTAAGCCGAACCTTAAGACTCTGCCTATACTTGGAGTTAAAGGTTAGGCAGAGACTTCTTATATTAAAAAGTAATTTAAATTACATTTAGTATAACTACATCGTTTGTCTAGGCTCATCAAAAAATCTAACTCATTACTAAACTTATTTATTTTGTAGCTGTATTGATAGTATACGCAAACAGCTGCATTACTAAATTGAAAGGTGACACATGGCGAAGACTTCGAATAATTATCACTTTGATTTATGGGCTGAATACTTAACTGTAACCTTGTCTGCAAATATAGCTCGATGTCATTTAGGAAGCAGTAAGGTAAAAACTATAAGAATTAACCTTTCTGACACACTTAATTACCCAAAGTCATTTAAAGCTATCTTAGATAACGGATTAGTCGCAGCATCTACACATGAAAAACTCAATTCTGATCATATATATGAGATTGACTACTTGTACCAAAGCCCATGCTTAATTCCTTTTGGTAAAAATATCACTGATCCTGTTGCTAAACGTTTTTCATCTGAAGCAAAAAAAATAGACCCAGATTTTTTAAGCGACAACTGGACTCTTAATAACAGCAAAAGCATCCCTTCAATATTACGTCTATTGGCATTAAGAAATGTAGGCCATATGGTTCATAAGCAACTAACCCGTCAAGATATTCACATGACTGATGACTTCTCTGTTCAGTTTTTTGATGGTAGTAACTATTTAAGCCTGTCGTATGATGCCCTTAGATCAGATCTTGTTAAGCAAATACAATTTTACTTCAAAAACGAAAAAATTAGAGACCAGGCTTCTGATCTATGTTTCATGCACACTAGTAATAAAATATGGTTTAATTCAATAAATTAACTCAGTTTTAATCAAATAAATAAATACAAACTATTTAACTATCAAGTTTGTGAATTACCACTCCTTTTATCTCTCATATACCCCCCACTGCATATATTAAATGCTGGGGATGTTGGTATTATGCTTCGAAAAATCCATGTCCATTTTGTTGGTAGATAATCAGCATCCCTACCGAGGTCCATATGCCATTAAAATTAGGCACCTTCTTAATTACGCTGCTGCTTAGCTGTTTGTCGTTGAGTAATACATTAAAAATTCTTAACTGGAATGAGTACGTAGATCCAGATGTGATTAGCCAGTTTGAAGCTGAAAACGATGTAACAATTGAATATATAGAGTTCAACAACACCGATGAATTTTCAGATGAATTCTTTGATAGTAACAATCAATTTGACGTTATTTTCCCCGCTTCAGATATCGTTGGTATTCTTAAAGAAAATAAACTGATAAAAAGTTTGGACCGCTCAAAATTCACAAACTATAAAAACATAAACCAGGTGGTCATGGACGGTTTAAAATTTGAAGATAAAGATAATGAATATACCGTTCCTTATATGTGGGGAACCACTGGTATTGGCTATAATATAAAAAGCCTAAAAAAAGCTGGTATCAATACTAATCAAATCTCTTGGTCTTTAATTTTTGATAATACACAAAGAAAAAAAGCAGCCAGCTGTGGCATTGGCGTAGTAAATGAACGTGATGAAGTATTCTCAGCTGCGTTAAGTTATCTAGGGTATTCAATTAACACCAAAGACAAAGCCCAATTAAAAGAAGCAGGGGCATTGATTAAAGTAGCTTATGAAGACATTAAATACCTTCATACCAACCAATACACAGACGATCTAAGAGAGAATAATATTTGTGTTGGAATTGGATACTCTGGTGATATCTTAGCTGAGATTGAAGAAAATGAAGACATCAATTACGTAATTCCTAGCCAAGGAGCCGCCATGTGGATTGATGTAATGGCGATTCCAACAAACAGCACCTCACCTGACTTGGCTTATCGCTTTATTGATTTTTTAATGTCAGCTAAAGCAGCAGCTAAAAACAGTGACTACGCGGCCTACCCTACGCCTATGCTAGATGCACAACCTTATTTAGACCCAGATATTTTAGCTGACACCACAATTTATCCAGACCAAAGAACACTGGCGAAGCTGCATCTGATTGCACCAACTGATAAAAAAGTTCGTCGGCTTAAACACCGCTTATGGACAAAAGCTATTTGTGTTAAAGGCAGATGGTGCTCGGTTCCTATGAGGTCTATTTTCTAACGACTTAATGTTTAACAAATGCTCTATAGCCAGTGATTAATTCAGTCACTGGCTTTTTGATTTTAAAAACCTCGTAGCCATTTATTTAGTGTATCCATTACCTCTAGCCAGCAAGAAAATCCATATAAAGACATCACGCATAAGCCGCTGATTGGATTCTGTTTTGAACGAAATGGCGAGACATTAATTTTAATAGTAAAACAGAATGCAACTGATGATGTTTCAGCCATTATTTCATAATCATTTAAAACCAGACACAAAAAAAACCCTCGCGGGCTTCTTTAAACGCTATGAAAGCATTTCACTTAACAATTAAAGACTTTACCTTACCTAGTAAAGCTTTGGCTTCTTGCCAAGCCTCTTCACCTAGTTCAAGTAAACTTTCACGACGTAAAGTATCGTCGTTCATCATTGACTCTAAGTCTTCAACCACTTTGTGTTGCGCTTTCAAAACTTTTTTATCTTTCTTTTTCTCAAGTGCAGCAAGAGTCTTTTGAGCTTCTTTAATCTGCGCCTGAAGCTCTTTTATTTTTTTCATACCCATAATTCATTCTCCTTATGATAATGATGACATGATACCGACACAGATACCGGGAATAACAAAGAAAACAGTTAATACATACGCGGCTGCTAACGAATGGCGCTTAGTTGCAACATCAGCCAACTTTTCAGCCGCTTGCAGCGGTATTTCACGTAAAAATGGTAGGCCGTAGACAATCAACACACCCAATACATTATAAAACAAATGAACTATGGCAATCTGCATACCTACAGCTGCGCCCGCGCCTGAAAGTGCAGTGGCTGCTAACAATGCCGTAATAGTCGTACCAATGTTTGCGCCTAAGGTAAACGGATAAATATCACGTGGTTTAAATACGCCCGACCCAACTAAAGGAACCATCAAGCTAGTGGTAGTAGAAGAAGACTGAACTAATACAGTTACAATTGCACCACTGGTAATACCTGAAATAGGACCTCGGCCAATTGCACCATGGAGAATTGCTTTTGCGCGACCAACCATTAAAGATCTAAGAATACGCCCAATTACAGTAATAGCACCAAATATAGCAAGAACACCTAATATAATAAGAGCTATGGCCGCTGCTTTTTCTGGCATTATATTAGATAAAAAATACTTAACTTCACTGACAACGGGCTTAGTAAGAGGCTTAATGAAGTTAAAGCCCTTTATACTCATGGAATCAGCACCGACCAGATATTCTGTTGCCCAAGCACTGCTCTTCTGCAAGAAACCAAATATAATTTCTAAAGGTAAAAGAATCACAACACACATTAAGTTGAAAAAATCATGAACCGTTGCTGCAGCAAAAGCGCGACGAAACTCTGATTTTTTACGAATATGCCCAAGACTTACCAAGGTATTCGTAATAGTCGTACCAATATTAGCACCCATAACCATAGGAATGGCTATTTCAATTGGTAAACCACCAGCAACAAGGCCAACCACAACTGATGTAACCGTGCTTGAGCTTTGCACAAGTGAAGTAGCGAGTATGCCTATTAATAGCGCAACGAAAGGATTGGTGGCAAATTGAAATAGCTCTCTAGCCCCTTCGCTGCCGCCAGATGCCCACTTAAAGCCAGAACCCACCATTCCAACAGAAAGTAGAATGGCGTAAATAGCCAAAATTAAAAATAGCCAACTCAATAACTTGCGTTGGGTGGAAGTTGAGTTTTGTTCTGTAACTTGAGTCATCTACGAACCCTAAGTAAAATTTCGCGCAAGTTTATCACTGCAAATTAATTATTAAAGTTTTATTACAAAGAAACCGAAAAAAAAATCAAAAAAATACATTGCAAACAGACAAAGTAGAATTAGGACTCACATTGTCAAATTGCTTACTTTTCAAACACCTTTGTAAGTTTCTGTAACGAAAACTATACTTTTAGACTAATTTGCCGATATTTAAGCTATGACCATAAAACTTATATTCCTCTCAATACTCATTTTGCTTAAGGCGTCCTTTGCACAGTCGGAATACATCTCGTTAATTTCTGGTTATCAATCTGCAGAGCATAATTTTTTACCTGACGATGCTTCACTATCCACTGTCATTTATGGCGCCACACTAGACTTATCTGAATGGCGTTTGAAGCAGCAAGGTATAATGGCTCGAGGCCCAAAACTAAGTTACAAACAAGGAACAGGCTTTCAGCATTTAAATGTTCAAATACCACTTTATCATTGGCATAAACACCAAGGTATTTGGCTGCAAGCAAGCCAGCAAAATAAGAATATGGAAATGACAGTTTCAAACAGCATCGTATTTCTGAATGATCAAAACTTAAGCAACACCATAGGAGCTGGCAGTAAGATTTTAGCTGAGCATAGTATTAATAAATATCAGCTGTATTGGCATGAGGCTATTGAATACAAAGCCCCATTAAATTTGATCGGTGTATTCTATTATTCTGAAGCAAGCCCTGCTGCCAGCACTATTTCCACGAGTAATGCCGATTTTTTTGACGGTGTATTTACAGGGTTTGGTTTAGCGGTTGGGCGGCTAAGTGATGTAAAAGGTGCTAATTTCCAATGGAAGTTAAACTTAGCACAACTAGATATGTCATTTAGCGATAACGCCACAAAACACAGAGTCGCCTCAAAAAAAGAAAGTAGCGGGTATTTGCTTGATCTAAAGTTGGAATGGCACTATCGCTATTATTTAGCCCCCTACTGGTACTTGGTGCCGCAAATAAATTTAGGCTACAGCACACTGTTTCAGAATAAAACAAATCCAGTGAATATTGAGTTTAAAGCGCTTAATACACTTAGTGCAAGCAGCTTAATTAGCTTACAACATCGCTTTTAACTGGTTTAACCATCAAAATATATGATTCAAATCTAATGGTACCTGCATATCCTGATCATCCATGACTAAACAATCACGACCGTTATGTTTAGCGCTATACATTAAAGCATCTGCTCTTTCTAACACCTGCTCAACTGTTTCAGGGGACTTATACTCAGTAATTCCCCCTGAAAAGGTAAACGTTAAACCTGGCGCCTCAGTGAACACTAGATCACGCCAGTTTTGCGCCATTCGCTCACACACTTTTTTAGCAGCTAGAAGCTGAGTGTCAGCCAATACTAAAACAAATTCTTCGCCACCTATTCTGGCGCCAACATCTACTTCTCTGAGATTATCAGTAATTAATTTTGAAAACGCTTTCAGTACTTTGTCTCCTATTGGATGCCCGTATTGATCATTCACTTTTTTAAAGTAATCTAAATCTAAATAGCACACAGTGAAGCCGTAGCGGCTGCGATTCGACAAGGCTCGCTGCTGTATCAGCACAGTTAATAAATTACGACGATTAAACAGCCCTGTTAATTCATCAGTAATAGCCAAACCCTCTATACGAGAGATAGCTGATTTTAATTCTCGATGGCGTTCAGAGAGAATCACTCTTAAATTACTGGCTTCGGCACCCATAAAAACAAACCCTATCAGAACCAAGATAAACCCAATAAAAGTGAAAAACTCTTCGCCAATATTTAGATCTTTAATACTAAATACCTGCAAACAATATAAAACGGCTAGATAACAGCCTACCGTATAAATCATTACTCCCTGAAGGGCTTGAAAAGACAGCTTAAATAATCCAAATGCCATTACCAGCAAGCAGGCCATCATCATTAGAGTACGAATATCATCCATAATGTACATTAAGCCACTTAATCCCCCTATGCTCCAAACCATCTGAACGATAGTAAGGCTCGCGTCTTTAAGCCTTAAATTCCAGTTAAGATAAATAAAACCAACTGGTATAAGGTGACCTAACCACATAACGGTTACATAAATAACAACACTAACGGGCGATAAAGAGGCATAACCTAAAAAAGACGCCAGTATGGATAATGGAATACACAGCATTAAGCCTAAATTTGCCAGCAAAGCTCTGCGTAACCGTAAAGTCTGCTTTTGTGACTGCAACATGATTTTGTTACCAAAAAAGGTATTTTTATTTTAGAGCATTCTACTGATTTGTTTGCACACCCGATACACTACCTAACAAACCGTTATAAAGGCTTTTTCTATCTAACTATTTAGTATGATTGATTAGTTGCCACTCGAGTTCCCAGAGTTTGAAAGTTTGGCTGAAATTGACATAAGTCCCACACATTATGCCATTCATAGACTAGTTAAATCGCAAGTAAAAAAGAACTATCTAATTGTTCAGAATCCACTCGTAGCTTTTAAAAAGTGATCCTAAATTGCATACAATTTCAGAACTAGTAAGGGGTAGCTTAGACAGTTTGATAAACGGATACGAGCAATTTAGTTGCATAGGAAATGAATATAATGCTTATATATTTAATTTTATAGTGGGATTTCTTTTATTAATTTAGCAAAAAAAAGACATATAAAAGAATAAACAGTAGGTTCTAAATAGTAAATGACTAAGCTATAGTAATCAGCAAAATAAATATAAAGGAAGTCCTATGCCTGGTTTTTTGATTATTAGTATTATGGCCGACGATCGACCAGGTTTAGTAGAGACATTGTCTCTCATAGTTAGAGATCACGAAGGCAGTTGGCTAGAAAGCCGTATGTCTCATTTAGCGGGCAAGTTTGCTGGGATTGTTCAAGTGCAAGTGAGCAATGATAAGAAAGAAACATTAACCAATGCTCTACTGGCTTTAAAACACGAAAAATGGGTGGTCACCGTTGAGGACTCTGTGCCAGTGCCACAAGGGAATCAGCCCTGCGCAAAACTGAATATTGTAGGTAATGATCGCCCAGGTATCATAAAAGACATGTCTCAAGTAATGGCAAAGCTAGGGGTGAATGTTCTAGAGTTAAACACACAGTTTGAAAGCGCTGCTATGTCAGCCGAAGCATTATTTAAAGCCCAAGCAGATATTCAAACACCTCAAAGCCTAGATCTAGATGACCTACGTGATGCATTAGAAAACATAAGTAACGACCTAATGGTAGAGCTAACACCATTATAAAATGAATCCTTCCCTGAATTGATCAAATAAAAGCCAAGTATCGAATACTATTTGGCTTTTCTAATTTTTATAACATAAGAAAACTATATTTAATGAAAACTCACTTGACCTAAAAATGCTAACTATCTAGAATGCACACCGCAGTTAAGGTTATCGCCAAGACAGCGATGTAGTTCCTCGATAGCTCAGTTGGTAGAGCAGTAGACTGTTAATCTATTGGTCACTGGTTCGAGTCCAGTTCGAGGAGCCACTTTCTAGTTTAAATTTTAGATATTTAGTATTTAACTTACTGTATTGGGTAAAGTACTCTGTCATTATAGCCTGTGAATACTTCTATATGCCCTGCTAGCTCCTCATCGAGTTGAACGTCACTTGTATCGACAATTAACGGACGACCTTCTAACTGGGTTAGTTTTGTTTTGGTGCAAAGAATAATTATATTTTCGCGACCGACTCTTTTAATGACTGCCGCGCTTAGTTGCTGATTACCTCTTCCAAAAACATGTCCCTGTCCGCCGATTACGCTAACAATTATCTTTACATTTTGGTACTTTTCAATCAGTTTTAGTATTTGTTTTTCAGTTAAGTCATTAGCGATTAAGTCGCTATTGTATATAGCATCTACGCCTAATAAAGTATTATTGGCCTTTATATAGTCCATATAAAACTGGGTAGTTTTACCTGAACCGACTAAATATAACACCTCGGGATCGGATTCGTCGGCTAGATAGGCTGCCATATCTTCTAGCACTAGGTCTTCTTGTTCCATACCGCCTTGCTTTACTGCTTGAACAAATTGCCCTACTTGTGGCACCATCATTTCGCCAAATAATTTTGTTTTCACTTGGTTGTTGCGAAAAGCCACTTCATCAATATCACGAACATCCTGATTCTTTAAATCTACCAGCTCTCCTTCAACTAGCATGCGAATTACTTGGCCGCTGGCTTTTGGGGTTATACCATACACACCACTGTGAATTTTCACTCCAGCTGGTACTCCTAATACAGGAAATGCATCTTCTATCACTGAACATACATCTCTTGCTGTACCGTCGCCCCCTGCAAACACCAGTAGATCTACTCCCATTTCCCTTATAATTTGTGCCGCTTGTTTTGTATGCTCGGCACTGGTGTCTTCTAAAATTGAGCCATCATTAAATGTAAAATCGATTAGGTCATATGAAAAACCTAACTGTTTCACACTGCTCTCACCCATGTTATTTGGGCAAGTGATAATATGAAGCTGATCTTTCAAGTCCACTATTTCATTCAGTGCAATTTGTGTGCGTAAATTTGCTTTAGGTACGGCACCTTTTTCTAAAGCTTGCAGGGCAACGCCGTCGCTGCCTTTTAAAGCAACGCTACCGCCCAAGCCTGCTAAGGGATTGATTATTAAACCAAGTTTAAACATATTAAAATTCGTTATTTATTATTGACTGAGGATATTTTGTACATCATAACTTAATGCCGGCTTCTGCCCCAGCTTGATTCCGATCAAGGCATGTCTAAGTTTTGCATTTATCTATAAATACCAACAAAATCGGCTTTTTATTGTCACACAAACAATATAGAGTAATGACTCTATATTCGAAATTAATAAAAATAGAGCGTTCTTATGACTCAGTTAATTATAATCGGTCTAATCAGTTGGAGTGTCTTTTTAATCGCAGCATTATTACTTCTTCGCAGCATGCTGGTATTGACCGGCAAAGTAGCAATTAATGAATTTTCACCCTACGGTAGTAATCTTGGTGAAGCCCACCAGCGATATATGCGAGCGCTATATAACTCGCTTGAAAACCTACCTATTTTGATTGGTACTTTATTAACTGCTGTTGTAATGGGAATGACTGATTTATCTGATCAGGTCGCAAGCTTCATACTGCTGGCTAGAATGGCACAAACGATTGTTCATGTTATTAGTACCAGCCCTATTGCAGTGGCAGCGAGAGTAACTTTTTATGTTGTCCAACTGGGATTATGTGGTTACTTATTGGTGCAAATGGCCATGGCATATATCTAAATGTTCAAACTCAGCCCAAAAAACCTACTTAGTTTTAATCTGAGCAGATTTTTACTTGATAAACTGAAAATTTAATATGTTAACGTCAATTAATTAAACTTAATCCGTTAGTACACCATTTTAATAATATTGAATCGCTTATTCTATTTCGTCCTTAGTATTCATTACAAAGGGCCCATAGTTGGCAATGGGTTCACGATGAGGTTTACCCTGTAATATTAGCGCCTTGCCACCCGTTTTAGAAAACAAACTTAAATCATCAGTGTTACTAAACTGTACCATTTAATTTTAGCCAATATTGGCGCTCTTTCCTTCTTAGATCCCTCATGATTTGACAGCATAGACCCATCATAAACAGCGACAATTACTTGATGGTCAAAGGAATCATATGAAGATGAGAGTTTCTACGCCGGGATGGATTACATGCTAATGTCCCCACTCACTATTTATTAATGCCTGTTATAATACTCTGTAGTAATTAGCAGCCTCCCAAACCTTTTTAAGTAGCCAGTTCAGTTCATATGACTTTAACCATTCTTTTCCAAGATGAGTACCTTATTGCGGTGAATAAACCAAGCGGTCTATTAGTACATAAAAGCTGGGTAGCGAAAGATGCTAAAGAATTTGCCTTACAAACCGTGCGAGATATGTCAGGCAAACATGTGTTTCCAGTACACCGCTTAGATCGTCCTACATCAGGGGTATTGTTGTTTGCTTTTAGCGGTAAAATTGCACAAAAAGTACAAGCTGATTGGGAGAATGCAGAGAAAACCTACTGGGCAGTGGTCAGAGGTTGGCTAAAACAACCTGTGCTTGTAAACCATCCACTTAAAGGTATGACCGACTACGGGCAAGACGCCGATATTCAACAAGAAGCTAAGACCCACTTTGAAACAATTGATACTGTGGAAATTGATGCTGAAATTGATCGCTACCCAAGAAGCCGATTTAGCTGGGTTCAAGCAACTCCGCAACAAGGCCGAACCCATCAGATACGCAGACACTTAAAGCACCTAAGTCACCCTATCATTGGTGATGCCAGATATGGGAAAGGCAATTACAACCGCTATTTTGCCGAACATCTAGATGCTGGACGATTATTACTGCACGCAAGAAAACTTAAAATTGCTCACCCTATAACAGAGCAGCCATTGACCTTTACCGCTGAACTAGAAGGAAATATTAAAGATTTATTCATAAAATTTAACTGGCTTAATGCCGAATAAGTATTTGTTTATTTGGCATCTGATAAGTCAGCTTCTAAACTTTGGCTAGCCTTATTCTTATATTCATCAACCAAGTGAGGATAGGCAGCCGCTACAGACTCGATAATCAGTTTATAGGGCACATCTTCAAAGTGACCGTGTTCACGTAAATATTCCATGGATTTCTGTCCTTCACCATTAAACTCATGGAACACAGAATCGTCTTCACCGTTAAATTCTAGCGGACTTACCTTCATAACTCGGCAAAGACGCTTATCAAAAGCAGGGGTGGCTTTAACCCACTTACCGTCAATATACATTTCGGCATAGCCATGCATTACGAACTCATCGTTTTTAAGCCATTCTAGGAGCGCAGGGCTAGCCAAATGATTTTGTACATCAGCCAAGCCTAATCTTGCAGGAATGGCATTTAGGCGAGCTAATGCAACCAACAGTATTGCTTTTGGTATGCAATAAGACTGAGACTGCCATACACAATTACTGGCTTTAAAAGTTTCTTGAACTGGAGAGTATGTATAAGGGTTATATGCAATACCATCCCGTACGCCATAATACAGGGACACCGCCTTCTGCTTACGAGTCATGCTCTGTTGAACAAACCTATTGCTGAAATCCAATAGTTTGACATCCTCTAAATCTAGAAACCAGGTTTTAGTAAGATAGTTCTGCATTGCTGTAATGCTCCATGTATGTATTTACTCATTAATTAAAACCTTTTTATTGTTTTTGGCCAATCACAACACCGTACATAATCACTGGTATTTACAATTATTTAACATAATTAAAACAGCTGTATGGCGGAAATCCAGATAAACACTGGGCTGGACTGTGTTATCAACATTTTCTGTGGATAACTTGGTTAATAAGTATTTGATAAGTCTCGCAAAGCCCCGTGTTATCTGGCAGTAGCTTAAATTGGTTTTTTTTCAAACAATTAATTTTATCCTTATTTATCAATGACTTGCATAAGTCAATACAGGGAATGCACAAAACTTGTACCACATTAATAGAAACTGACAACTTGATTTATTTTTGTGCATAAGAAACCAAGCGAGCGCTCAGTTTTGATGCAAAAAATATGGTGTTTAGACAAAATCAACACTTTTAAACCAAATTATTCATTTTATTCGCCCAATTACGTTGACGTAAACGTAAGCCTGGCCTTACACTGGAATTATGAATCATGCTAAAACCAACATATATACAATTAGTGACTTAGCTCAACGCTTTGATATCACCACTAGAGCCATTCGCTTTTACGAAAGCGAAGGCCTTCTTAATCCTGAACGGGAGGGACAAAAACGCCTGTATCACCACAGGGACTTTATTACCTTAAAGTTAATACTGCGCGGCAAACGTCTTGGCTGGTCATTAGCTGAAAGCCGAGAATTAATTCAAATGTACGGAACTGGTAAAAACAACCAACAGCAATATCAAAAGGTATTAGAAAAAGTACAAGAGAGTCGTAAACGACTGCAGCAACAGTTACATGATATTGAAATTATGATGGTAGAACTTGATGAACATGAAGACCGTGTTAAGCAAGTACTAGCAGAAAATTCATTAATAACGTAAGTAACTAAAGAACTAAATAAAGAACTAAATAAAAATAATAATTGATAAAAATACAATAACAGTCAAAGCGCCCACAATACAGTCGTGAGCCGCTATTGATCTTGTAATACAAGGATAATTTCAGTGAAATCCATATATAAAGAATTCAATTTCGGCCATGGCGAAACCATCGATATGATGCGCGCCCAAGTTAATGAATTTGCAACTCGTGAAATTGCACCACTTGCTGAAGCTACTGATAAAAACAACGCATTCCCAAATAAGCTTTGGAAAAAATTTGGTGACATGGGTTTATTAGGTGTTACTGCAGAAGAAGAATACGGTGGAACTAATATGGGTTATTTAGCCCATGTGATCGTCATGGAAGAAATTAGCCGCGCATCTGCCTCAATCGGCTTAAGCTACGGCGCATTCTCAAACCTATGTGTTAACCAACTAACCAAAAATGGTTCGGTTAAACAGAAAACAACATACCTGCCTAAATTACTATCTGGCGAACACATTGGCGCGCTAGCCATGAGCGAACCTAATGCGGGGTCAGACGTAGTAAGCATGAAACTTCGCGCTGATAAAAAAGGGGATAAATATATTTTAAATGGAGGGAAAATGTGGATTACCAACGGTCCCGATGCCAATGTTTATATTGTTTACGCTAAAACAGATTTTGAAAAAGGCGCTCATGGCATGACCGCATTTATTGTTGAACGGGATTTCCCTGGTTTTAGCCGCGGTATAAAACTGGATAAACTTGGCATGCGCGGATCAAACACCTGCGAATTAATTTTTCAAGATTGTGAAGTACCTGCAGAAAATATTCTTGGAGGATTAAACCAAGGAGTTAAAGTTTTAATGAGTGGGCTAGACTACGAACGAGTCGTTTTATCTGGTGGACCTACTGGCATTATGCAAGCGTGTATGGATATCGTAATTCCTTACATTCACGACCGTGAGCAATTTGGTAAGAGCATTGGTGAGTTTCAATTAGTACAAGGTAAGATAGCCGACATGTACTCAACAATGAATGCCTGTAAATCATATTTATATGCTGTTGCAGCAGCTTGTGATCGGGGCGAAACCACTCGCAAAGATGCAGCAGGCGTGATTCTTTACACGGCAGAAAAAGCCACTCAAATGGCCCTTGATGCAATTCAATTATTAGGCGGGAATGGCTATATAAATGATTACGCAACGGGCCGTTTATTACGTGATGCCAAGCTTTATGAAATTGGTGCAGGAACATCTGAAGTACGCAGGATGTTAATAGGCCGTGAAATATTTAATGAATCTAAATAAATAATAATCCGCTTTTTTGGGAGAGATACATGCCGATTATACATTCAAACATCAATACCAACTCTGCTGAGTTTAAAGAAAACCAAACCTTTAATTTAAACATAGTGGCCGACCTTAAAAACCTAATACAAGAAATTACATTAGGCGGTGGCGAGGCATCACAGGCTCGCCATAAAAACCGCGGTAAATTATTAGCGCGAGAACGTATTGCCTTGCTACTCGACCCTGGTTCACCCTTCTTAGAGATAGGTCAACTTGCAGCTTACGAAGTCTATGATGACGTGGTGCCTTGTGCGGGTGTCGTAGCTGGGATTGGTAAAGTATCGGGTGTCGAATGCATGATCGTCGTAAACGATGCAACGGTTAAAGGGGGCTCTTACTACCCGCTTACAGTTAAGAAGCATTTACGCGCTCAAGAAATTGCACAAAAGAATTATCTGCCTTGCATTTATTTAGTGGACAGCGGCGGCGCAAACTTACCACGTCAAGATGAGGTATTTCCAGATAAAGAGCACTTTGGTCGCATCTTCTTTAATCAAGCCAATATGTCAGCCATGGGAATTCCACAAATTGCTGTTGTCATGGGCAGCTGTACCGCTGGTGGCGCTTACGTTCCAGCTATGGCTGATGAATCTATTATTGTTAAAGAGCAAGGTACTATCTTTTTGGCAGGGCCCCCTTTGGTTCAAATGGCGACTGGCGAAATAGTTGACGCACAAACATTAGGCGGCGGAGACATGCATACGTCTACTAGTGGAGTGGTTGATCATCTTGCAGAAAATGACGAACATGCATTGCAGTTAACTCGTCAATGTATTGATCGGTTAAACTGGAAAAAAGAGTCACAGTTAGATGTTCGCGAAGTTATTGCGCCATTTTATGATCCCTCTGAATTGTATGGCATTATTCCCCAAGAACTTAAAAAGCCAGTAGATGCTCATGAAGTTATTGCCCGCATTGTAGATGGCAGTGAATTTGACGAATACAAAGCGCGCTTCGGCACCACCTTAGTCTGTGGCTTTGCTCGTATTTATGGTTACCCCGTTGGGATCGTTGCGAATAATGGTATTCTGTTTTCTGAAAGCGCGCAAAAAGGCGCTAACTTTGTAGAGCTTTGCTGTCAGCGTAAAATCCCTCTTATTTTTTTACAAAACATCACTGGATTTATGGTGGGTTCTAAATACGAGCAAGAAGGCATTGCTAAACACGGTGCTAAAATGGTAAATGCAGTAGCCTGTGCCAAGGTTCCTAAATTCACGATGGTATTTGGTGGCAGTTTTGGTGCCGGTAACTATGGTATGTGCGGTCGAGCATACGATCCAAACTTTATGTGGATGTGGCCAAATTCGCGCATTAGTGTAATGGGTGGCGAGCAAGCTGCTGGTGTTATGTCGTTAATTACTAAAGGTGCAAAAGAAAAACGCGGTGAAATTTTTACTGATGAAGACCAAGAGAATTTCAAAGCACCATTGTTAAAAAAATATGAAAAGGAAGGTCACCCATATTACGCCTCTGCTCGATTATGGGATGACGGTGTAATAGATCCGGCGCAAAGCCGCGAAGTATTAGGGCTTGCAATCAGTGCGTCACTGAACGCTCCTATTCAAGAAACTAGATTTGGCATCTTTAGGATGTAATAGGAATGCATATGACTGATCAAAACTTATTAGTAGAGATTAATAATGGTGTTGCTACCCTTATCTTGAATCGTCCTAAAGTACACAACGCATTTGATGATATTTTAATTGTGAAACTTATTTCAGCGTTAGACTCAGCTGAAGAAAATGACTCAGTTCGCGTAGTAGTACTGACCAGTAACGGCAAACACTTCAGCGCCGGAGCCGATTTAAATTGGATGAAACGCATGGCTGTTTTATCTGAACAAGAAAACCGTGACGATGCCCAGAAACTGGCTGAACTGATGCACAGACTAGACAATTTAAACAAACCCACAATTGCACTCGTAAACGGTGCTACCTACGGTGGTGCGGTGGGTTTAGTGGCTTGCTGTGATATGGCCATTGCTACGGCACGCAGCCGCTTTTGTTTAAGTGAAGTGAGAATTGGTTTAAGTCCAGCTGTAATAAGTCCATTTGTTGTGGCTGCTATAGGTGAACGTGCCTCAAGGCGTTTCTTTTTAACTGCTGAAGCCTTCGATGCACAACAAGCTGATAAATTAGGCTTGATACAATCAGTGGCGCAAGACGAAGCCGATCTTAATATACAAGGGCAAGCATTAATTGCTGCCCTATTAAAAAATAGCCCCCAAGCCATAAGCTGCACGAAAAAACTAATCAGACAAGTGGGCCGTGAAGGAATTAATCAATCTATACGCGACTATACAGTTAACTTAATTGCCTCTATTCGTGTGAGCGAAGAAGGTCAAGAGGGATTAGCTTCTTTTTTAGATAAAAGAAAACCTAACTGGATAAAAAAAATCGCTATGAACTCTAAAGACAAGGGTGACAAGTAATATGAGCATTCAAAAAAACACCCAAAACAAAAAAATTAGTCGCTTGTTAATTGCAAACCGCGGTGAAATCGCCATACGAATTATGCAGAGCGCACAAAAAATTGGTATTCATTGTATTGCCCTTTATAGCGATGCCGACAAAAATTCCATGCATGTGAAGCAAGCGAATGAAGCTTGGTACATTGGTCCTAGCCCAGCAAAAGAGAGTTATTTAGTAGCAGAAAAAGTATTACAGGTTGCTAAACAAGCCCATGCAGATGCTATTCATCCTGGCTATGGTTTTTTATCTGAAAACGCAAGCTTTGCAAAATCCATTCAAGATTCAGGCTTAATTTGGGTTGGTCCTCCCGTTCCAGCAATTGAAGCGATGGGATCTAAAAGTGAATCTAAAAACTTAATGGAAAAAGCCAACGTACCTTTAGTACCAGGCTACCATGGAGGTAATCAAGATGAAGCGTTTTTATCTGAAGAAATTATAAAGATTGGTTTTCCTGTATTAATCAAAGCCAGTGCTGGTGGCGGTGGTAAGGGCATGCGTGTCGTTAACAAAAAATCTGAAATTGCAGCGGGCATTGCGGCAAGTAAGCGGGAAGGTTTGAACAGCTTTGGTGATGATAGATTACTGGTTGAAAAATACATTACTCGCCCTCGCCATGTGGAGATCCAAATATTTATGGATTCACAAGGCAATGGCGTTTATTTATTTGAGCGTGATTGTTCAATTCAGCGTCGCCACCAAAAGGTGGTTGAAGAAGCTCCTGCCCCTGCCTTTAACGAGGCCGATCGTAAGGCCATGGGGGAAACCGCGCTTCAAGCAGCTAAAGCCATAAATTATGAAGGTGCTGGTACAGTTGAGTTTTTGTACGAACAAAAAATTGGTGCTCAGGGCACCTTCTACTTTATGGAAATGAATACTCGCTTACAGGTTGAGCACCCGGTAACCGAAATGATCACTGGCCAAGACTTGGTTATCTGGCAGCTTAAAGTCGCTCAAGGTGAAAACCTGCCTTTGACTCAAGAACAGCTTTCTATAAACGGCCATAGCATGGAAGTGCGCATTTACGCCGAAGATCCAGACAATGAATTTTTACCAACAACCGGGACTTTAGATTTTGTTCAACTGCCTAAGTTAATTGAAGGCAAGGTTCGATTAGACACTGGTGTTAAACAAGGTGATGAAGTTAGCCCCTATTACGACCCTATGATCAGCAAATTGATTGTATGGGGGGAAGATCGTCAGCAATGTTTAAGCACACTCAAGCAAGCATTACAGGAATATCAAATTGCAGGCATCACAACTAATCTTTCATTTTTACGTCGTATAGTAAATGTAGAAGCGTTTAGGCAAGGGCAGATCAGCACTCAGTTTATTGAAGAATTCAGCGATCAACTAATTACTGGCAGTAATGTTAAACAGCATCATTTATTAGCCGCTGTTTGTAGCCACATGCTAACTAGGAAGAAAAAAAGTCGATCTAGCCCATGGCATACCATGAGCACATTCCGCTTAAATCAGGATGCTCGTGAAACATTAAACTTCAGCTTAAACAGTGGCGAAGATATCTCCGTCACTGTGGATACATTAGCAACAGATAGCTGGAACGTTACCATTATCGAAAGCGCTCAACGGGTATCTGCACGCCTAGAGAACGACCAAGTTCAATATGAGGTGAATGGACAGTGGCGTTCGGCAAAGGTGATTCAGCATGGCAGTCGATTATGGGTCTACGATGCTGATGGGGAAAGCCAAATACTCTTCAAGGTAAACGATTATAATCAGCAAAACGAAATAAAAGGCAACTTAAAAGCACCGATGAACGGCACTATTATTCAGGTAGATGCCACCGCTGGCCAAGCCATCAAAGCTGGCGATGTACTAATGATTATGGAAGCTATGAAAATGGAACATACTATAAAAGCTCCTGAAGATGGCACCATAAGAGAAATTAGCTTTAACGTAGGCGATCTAGTCGCTGAAGGCGCCATGCTAATTGAAATGGAAGAGACTTAACTTCTTACTGAACAATGTTGGAGGTTGCTCGCAGGCGATTATTTTAGTTGATTGTCTCGCGAAATACTAAATTTGATAATTTGGGTTCCCTGTAAGTACCCTGCTGCTGATAGGTATATTATAAAAATGACATTACCCACAAAAGTACAAATAATTGAGGTAGGCCCCCGTGATGGCCTGCAAAATGAAAAAAATATTTTATCAACTGACTTGCGCGTTGAATTGATAGAACGTTTAGCAAAATCCGGCCTTAAAAAAATTGAAGTCGGTAGTTTTGTTTCACCTAAATGGGTGCCACAAATGGCGGGGACGCATGAGGTTTTGGACAAACTTAATCGAAGCCATATAAAAAAACTAACCAATGCTCAGTACTCTGTACTAACACCAAATCTAAAAGGTTTAGAAGGCGCAATTCAACATCGCGCAGACGAAATAGCTATTTTTGGAGCCGCCAGTGAAAGCTTCACACAAAAAAATATCAACTGCTCAATTGATGAAAGTCTGCACCGATTTGAACAAATAATGGCTCAAGCACAGCAGCTTAACTTACCTGTTCGCGGTTATGTATCCACAATAATTGGCTGCCCTTATGAAGGTGCCATTGCACCCGAAAAAGTGGCATTGGTGGCTAAAACTTTATATGAAATGGGTTGCTACGAGATTTCATTAGGTGACACCATTGGCGTGGGAACGCCTATTAAATTTAAAAAAATGCTAGAAGCTGTCATTAAAGAAGTACCCGTTGATAAAATTGCAGTTCACTGCCATAACACCTATGGTCAAGCGCTGGCAAACATCTATGCTAGCTTAGAATATGGCATTAATAAAATTGATGCTGCTGTTGCTGGCTTAGGTGGCTGCCCTTACGCAAAAGGTGCAAGCGGCAACATCGCCACTGAAGATGTGCTTTATATGCTAAATGGTATGGACATTGACACGGGAGTCGACCTAGACCAGGTGATTAAAATTGGTCAATGGATTTGCAAAGAGCTTGACCGCAAAAATCAAAGCAAAGTAGCCATGGCTCAACACTAATAGCATTAAAAAAATAGCGACAACAACTTATCTAATTAAACCAACATATACATTGGGTCTATACACCTACTTAACTGTAAATCATTTAAATTTTAGACGCTGATTTATAGATCGTATATTTTAACTAAACAGTTTTTTATGCGTCACCATGAGTCACTCACAGTAGTCCGTGAACTAATTTAAGGCATTAAATTACAGTTTAATTATTTAAAGAAAAATATTGGCATTTCCTTTCTAAAAAAATGCATTCCATATATTTTTTTATTAAATTAATATGGTATATTCATGTAATATTTACAGCTTTAATTGCAACAAGGACGTTGTCATGACTCTTTTTGAACTCCATTCATATTTAAAGCAAGCTGGCTTTGACCGCTGGGGTGTTTCTCCAGCTCGTCTATACTCAACAAATAAAAATGGCCAAACAGTACTTGATTTCCTTTGTAGTGAATTTTCAATTAAAGGCCTTAATGCCCTATCAACTACTAATTACCAATTTAATGTTAAGGAGTCTTATTCACATAAAGCGCCATCGTTAACCGTAATCACATCAGGGAATCCTTTAGCGCTGGATATTTTGGAAATACTATACGACAATAAATTCCCAATAAACGCTCAAGATGAAAATGAAAACAATGCACTTCACTTGGCAAATAGTTTAGCCCTAAAAAAAGAAGCTCAATTTTTAATAAGTTACGGAATTGATTATCTAGCTCTAAACTCAGATGGCAAAAATACCTTTGATGTTATACCTATAGCCGCCGAACGTTTTATGGTCCCCGCCATAAATAAAACAATAAAAGCCTATAAAAAATCACCTATATCAAGTCTTAGTAATTTTTCAAGTTTATTCTATAGCAACCCTTTACGAAAACTTTCGAAGAAAGCCTAAACTCAATTAGTTTTTTACACCTATAGTATGAAAAAAAGCCAGCAAACGCTGACTTTTTATTTTACAAACATTGCTCTGATTATAAAAACAATGCACGTGCTTCTTGAGGAGTAGCTACTTCACGTCCTGCATCGCGGGCAACTTTTGCCATAGCTTCGATCAATTGACCGTTACTTGTGGCTCTTTCACCAGTTGGAAGATAGAAAGTGTCTTCTAAACCAGTACGTAAATTACCTCCAAGCTCTGCTACGCGCTTATGCACGGCCCATACATCTTCACGACCAATAACAGTAGCTTGCCAATGGCTGCCAGGCTTAAGGTATTTAAGAATAATGGGTAACAAATCCGGATCAGCTGGCATGCCAGAATTAACACCCATGACCAAGTTGTAATCGAGCTTATCCCACATGCCTACATCTTGGAACATACCGACAGAACGAACGATCCCTAAATCGAAACATTCAAATTCTGGACGGCAGTTTTCTTCTTTACATACTTCTAAAAGTTCCTGAATCTTGTCTACTGTGTTTTGAAACAACATTGGAGGCCAAGCCCAAGTACCATTAGAACGTGCCTTAAGATAGTTTAAAGAACCTGCATTGCATGCTGCAATTTCTGGCTTGCCTTTGCGTATACACGCAATAGGCCCACTTTGATCACGACCAATTGTGCCTGTTGTGTAGTTGATAATAACGTCAGGACAAGCTTCCCGAATGGCATCACTCATTTCTAATGCTACGTCGGCATCCCAACTGGGTAAATGCCCCCTGCCTTTTTCTTGTTGGCGAAAATGAATGTGCATGCAACTTGCGCCTGCATCGTAAGCTTCTTTAGCAGAGGCCGCCATTTGCTTTGCTGTTACTGGTACCGGATGTTGATCTGGATTTGTTAGTACACCAGTTAAAGCACAGGTAATTACCGCTTTTTCGCTCATGATGAGTCTCCCCTTTAAATTTTTATTAAGGTGGCCCTATCGATAAACCCTTTTATAAAAGATTACTTAACAGCGCCATTACAAATTTGGGTATAGCTTAACTACCCGTAAA
>JBLHVV010000030.1:0-29602 GCA_047628755.1 Crocinitomicaceae bacterium
TTATCAACCTCAACTTGGATAGGTAATGCCCATTAACGCACTGTTTAGATCATAACAACTTATTATTTTTGACATTACCACTGCAGAGAATCAATTAAATTATGGCATACTGAAAAATGATTCAGTTGATTATATTTTTAATTTTATCTGTTAATTTTCAAGTAGGTTTAGTACGTATTTAGATGAGGCATTAGACTGAGCCTGTACACTTATTTGGACTTGGCTCATTATATCGGCCTTAGTTTTTTCTGATACGGCCTGGGCTATATCAGTGTCTTTTAGACTACTATTAGCAGCCTGATTATTTTCATTTTTTAATTGTAAGAATTCTGCATTTGACGACAATCGATTTTCAACTGCGCCTAATTCGCTTTGACGAGAAGCCACTTGGCCAAGCGCCTCATCGATATCCTCTAAACTAAAATCAGCACCTGATTCCAGACCGATGTCTTTGAATGCCTGTGCCATATCTACCGTATTAATATCGATAGTCTGCCCTGCATCTGGCCCGGTTTGAAAGTTCAAACTGCCCTCTTCAAATACATTTTTTTGATTAAACTGTGTATCAGAAAATACTGCAGTTATATTTTCTCCACGTTGATCAATTTCACTTTGGATGGCGGCCTTGTCTTGGTCATTAAGAATACCATTGCCTTGCTGAACCTTTAGCTCTCGAATACGTTGCAAGTCTTCAGTAACAGAAGATAAAGCCCCACCCTCAACCTGGGCTCTAGATGTGCCGTCTAGGCTGTTGCGTAAAGCTGCTTGAGTAGATCTTTGTTCAGAATCAAAACCAGTGCTTATGGCCAAACCAGCAGGGTCGTCTTTAGCGCTATTAATACGCTGGCCACTACTAATTCGTTGCATCTGAGTGTTCTGGTCAGCTTGGGTCTTATTAAGCTGATTAGTGACATTAAACGTCGATGAAATATCCACACAGCTCTCCGTACAACTATTCAGCTTTAATTTAATAATCGATATTGTAACGTCATTTCAATAGACTCTCTAATAATGAATAAATACTAGACTATTAGCGCCTATATCCTTAACGAATATAAAACACAGCGCTAATTGCGCAATTCGATCACTTAATAGCTAACTTGGGTCATTTACCAATGGTCTTAGACTCCCTATATTTGTCCGCATAATTTTCCTTATCAGTTTTTGTAACACCCATAATAATATCCGAAGTCAGCATATATAAGGTCTACACTCTAATGTACTTTACCCAGCAGTTAAATTAGTAGTGGCTTAGAGCCCTGTTTCTGGTTTCCATCAACATTTGAGAGTTTTTCATGAGCCAATACCCAAATCTACTTGCCCCATTAGACCTAGGTTTCACTACCTTAAAAAACCGCGTTATTATGGGCTCTATGCATACAGGTTTGGAAGACCGACCTTGGCATTTTAATAAACTAGCTGAGTATTTCGCTGAACGGGCCCGAGGGGGCTGTGGCTTAATTGTCACCGGTGGTTTTTCTCCTAACCGTCGTGGTGAATTAATTGCTCTAGGCTCTCGCTTAAGCAGCTCAATGCAAATACCAATGCACAAAAAAGTAACCAAAGCCGTCCACGAGGCTGATGGTAAGATCTGCTTGCAACTTCTTCATGCTGGTCGTTATGGCTACAGTCCCTACAGTGTCGCACCCTCGGCTATTAAGTCTCCTATTACCCCTTTTAAACCTAAAGCATTAAGCACTAAAGGTGTTTATAAGACCATTAGACAGTATGCTAAAAGCGCCAGGTTAGCTCAAAAAGCAGGATATGATGGTGTAGAAGTGATGGGGTCTGAGGGCTACTTTATTACTCAGTTTTTAAACCTGCGCACTAACCAGCGGGATGATGAATTTGGTGGCAGTTACGAAAACAGAATGCGCTTAGCCATTGAGATTGTGCGTACAATCCGTGAAGAAGTGGGCGAAGAATTTATTATTATGTTTCGCCTTTCAGTAATCGACCTAGTTGAAGGGGGATCAACTACTGAAGAGGTGATTCAACTGGCTAAAGAATTAGAAAAAGCCGGTGTAACGATTCTTAACAGTGGTATTGGTTGGCATGAAGCGCGAGTACCTACCATAGTAACGTCAGTTCCTAGAGCCGCGTTTACTGATCCGACAGCAAAAGTAAAAGCCGCAGTTAATATTCCCGTAGTGGCGTCAAACCGCATTAATATGCCAGATACAGCCGAACAAATTCTTGCCAGTGGGCAAGCGGATATGATCTCTATGGCTCGTCCATTTTTAGCCGATAGCGAATGGGTAAACAAAGCGGCAGAAGGCCGTACTGATGAAATTAATACTTGTATTGCTTGCAACCAAGCGTGCTTGGATCACACCTTCGAAAACAAACGTGCAAGTTGCTTAGTAAACCCTAGGGCTTGTCATGAAACTGAACTACTTTACACACCAACAACATCAGCCAAAAAAGTAGCCGTGATTGGTGCTGGTCCAGCTGGGTTAGCATGCGCAACCGTGGCAGCAAAACGTGGCCATAATGTAACATTGTTTGAAGCTCGTGATGAAATTGGCGGCCAATTCACCTTCGCCAGTAAAATCCCAGGTAAAGAAGAGTTTATTGAAACCGTTCGTTACTTCAAACGTATGATCGAAGTGCATAACATCGATCTAAAACTGAACACCTTTGTTAGTGCGCAAATACTAAAGGCTCAAGGATTTGATGAAGTGGTGGTATCTACCGGTGTAGAGCCACGAGTTCCTAACATGCCAGGTATTGACCACAAAAAAGTCGTTAGCTATCAAGACCTTCTTGGCAATGAATTAGACCTAGGCGAAAAAGTTGCCATTATGGGAGCTGGTGGTATTGGCTACGATGTAAGCGAGTATTTAACTCACCAAGGTGAATCGTTAACGTTAAACAAAGAAGAATGGTTCAAAGAATGGGGAGTCGATATTGATAACACAACCTCAGGTGGTTTAGCGCCAAAAGAAATTGAACCGTCACCACGTAAAGTTTACATGCTACAACGTAAAACCACGTCTTTAGGCCGTGGCTTGAACAAAACTTCAGGCTGGGTTCACCGCGCAGTAGTAAAAATGAAAGGGGTTGAAACCATTGCTGGTGTTAATTATGATAAAATTGATGACGAAGGTTTACACATCACGATTAAAAACAAAGATGGCGAAACTACAGATCAACGAGTGCTAGACGTTGACCACATAGTATTGTGTGCTGGCCAAGTATGTGTGAATAAGCTGTACAAAGACTTAGAAGCCGATGCTGACAATGCATTTGGTTTGCACCTTGTGGGTGGCGCTGAGTTTGCTGGTGAACTGGACGCTAAACGTGCTATTCGGCTTGCGTCTGAACTGGCCGCTAGTTTATAGATTTATTCTTTAATAAAACTAATAAAGCCTCACTAAGTTCATATTACATGACCATAATGAGGCTTTTTTATACTTTATTAAAATCGGCATTAAGCCGTTTTAAGAACAGTATTCCTTTTAGATATGGCATGATGATAGGCACTCCAAGCTTTTTCGATGTCTGTTTGAGCTGGTCTGTTACCTTGGCACATCTCAATAAACAAGTCTTGCTCAGGATTAGAGGGTTTAATCCATCCCTTGTCTAATGCCTGCAGTGTCCGCCCACTAGATTGCAATAATTCAGCTTGGGTACGCGTAAAATAACCTGACAACTGAAAGCCATAAGGAAAATTTCTGTCATCATAAAATGCTAATGTGCTGTGAAAATAGTTAACTGTGCTCATACCCTACCCCCATATTTAAGTTGACGGGATTATGGCAATACTCTAAAAGGTAGTACAACGATAAACTTTTACCTTTACCACAAAATAAATTTATATAGGCCACTCCTTGGATACAGAGCTATTAAAGACATTTTTAGAGGTGTGCAACACAAGACACTTTGGTAAGGCCGCTGAAAACCTATATGTAACCCAGGCTGCGGTGAGTAGCCGCATTAAACAATTAGAAAGCCGGTTGGGGCTGGCATTGTTTAGTCGCTTAAGAAATAACATCAAACTGACCCCTGCCGGTGAGCGGCTTATTCCCCATGCCGAAGCCGTGTTAAATACATGGCAGCGGGCGTTTCAAGAAGTGGCCATTACATCTAAGCAAAGTATTCAACTGGCTCTTGGGGGCAGTCCTAACGTTTGGGATTTAATGCTGCAAAATAGCTTGTACCAACTAAAAGTATCAAAACCTGAACTTGCTATTCGGGCTGAGGTTTTATCCCATACAGTGGTCACAAGACAGCTATTAGAAAGATCATTGGATTTAGCTCTGGTATTTGATAGCCCAAAAGTAGATGAGATAATCACCGTTAAATTATTCCAGCTGCCGTTAGAGCTGGTATCTACTAAAGACCATTTAAATATTTCAGACATCGCATCTGTAGGCTATATTATGTTGGACTGGGGGACGTTGTTTAGCATTCAACACGCCAAATTATGTAAACAGTTACCTCCACCTACGTTGCATACAAACATTGCAAGAGTGGCTTTGGATTATATGCTGCAAGCTGGCGGGGCGGCTTACCTTCCAACTCAATTAGTAGAACCTTATATTGATAATCAACAGCTGTTTAGAGTAGATGATGCCCCCGAAATGCATCGTGATGTATTTGTCAGTTATCACAAAGATAACGTTAAAACTGAATTGATTGAAAGTGTTATCGTGTTGTTTAAAACCGCTGCAACGCAAGTGGCACCTAGCCTATTACCTGAGTAGTAGCCATTTATTAATAAAAAGTCCACTGAGCTAAATTCACCATTGGATAACAATTAACGTTTGCTGGGAACTAAGATATCTCAGATTTCTGATACCAAGTAAAGCACTCTAAATTTGTGTAAACATCCTGTTTGTCTTTTATATACCCCTACAAAATCACCGAATTTTAATCAACAGGCTAGCAGTACGATACTGCCCATCGGCGGTGATATTTGTTATAGAACCTTTATGGCTGTTGTTAATAAATATCATACATGCAAAAAATATAGGGCGTTCAAGTCATCAAAATGATCGACCCAGTATTTATGCTCAAAAACATATTATAGAGTTAACAAATATGAAAATAGTGATCACAGTATCGCATAGAAAAGGGGCTATAATATCCGTTAAAGCCCCATCCCCCCTATTGCTGACTGATAATTAAGTGCAGCCAGCTGCTAGATAACAATGCAAGTTAATTTTATAAGACCACTAAATTATCAACATGTATCAATTCGTCTTCACCGACATAACCCAACAACTCTTGATGATGAGTGCTGGTTTTACCACATAATTTATATGCTTCATTTTGGTCAACATTGATCAACCCTTTCGCCACTACTAGACCCTGACTATTTAAGCAGGCGACCACTTCACCTCGGCTAAAAACCCCTTTTACAGATTTAACACCCACAGGCAATAAACTGTTTCCACCTCTCTGCAATGCATCCACAGCACCATCATCAAGAATAAGTTCACCTGAATGTTTTAGGTGCCCTGCTATCCATTGCTTGCGTGCAACGTCTGGCTCGACATCAGCAACTAAAAGAGTGCCTATTTGTTCTTTAGATCGAAGGCGTGTTAATACATTTTCTATACACCCACCTACAATGACCGTATCTGCACCAGAGCGTGCCGCTAAATTAGCAGCCATAATCTTTGTAATCATACCACCACGACCTAGTAATCCAGCATCGCCAGCCATAGCTGCGAACGATTTATCTGAAGCATGACCTTCAGAAATTAAACAAGCATCGTCATTGTATCTAGGGTCTTTAGTAAATAACCCATCCTGATCAGTCAAAATAACTAAGGTGTCGGCTTCAACTAAATTAGCCACCAAAGCGCTTAATCTATCATTATCGCCAAAATTAATTTCATCAGTAGCGATAGCATCATTTTCATTTACAATGGGGATGACTCTCATCTTAATTAGTGTGCGTAAAGTGGAGCGTGCATTAAGATAACGCTGACGATGGGAAAAATCGGCGTGAGTCAATAAGACTTGAGCCGTGTTTTTTTGATGTTCTTTAAAGGCGCTTTCATAAGCACGAACCAGGCTCATTTGGCCCACAGAAGCAGCCGCTTGTAATACACAAGTCTCCCTTGGTCGTGAAGTCAAGCCTAAGCGCATCATACCTTCGGCCACAGCACCTGAAGAGACTATGACCACTTCAATACCCTGTGACATTAGATCAACAACTTGATCGACCCAAGTTTGAATTCTGGTTTGATCAAGGCCTTTGCCATCGTTAGTGAGCAGTGCACTGCCAATTTTTATAACCCACCGAGACCCGGTTGCTAGGCGATCTCTAGCGATATTTAAATCAACAGTTGGTTTCATTGTACTTGTACTCATTTCAATAATATGGATGTATTTTTTACCTCTTAACCTATTAACCTCTGCGTCTTAGCCGTCACCTGAGAAGCAGGCGTTTAATAGTGGAAACCTAAAAGTGCACTTCAATGAACTAATCTTCTACAGTGGCACTCTCTTCATTAGAATCATCTTCGTATTGTAAATTACTCAAGCACTCAGCCATATAATCAGCTTTATTCTCATCATCAATACCGTCAATTACAAACCACTCTTCGCACCTTTGCTGATTTGTAATGGTATCTTCAGCTTCATTTGCCATTGCCAAGTGCGTTAATGATGACATCAAAATAATCATTAAAAAACGTTTCATATACTTCCCCTTATTAAAGGGGTCATTAATTGTCAATTCGTAAAGCTCAGCAAACGAATTATTTTTATCGTAAAGGTAACTTCTATTAATGATGCGACTATTAATCAATAGAGGCACGATCTAAAACAGCCTTTAAGCGCTGATTTATTCCAGTCTGTGTATTCACTCACCTAGCTGTATATGAATTTAACGTCAAAGCTTAACGACAAATAATTTTTATCGACAAGGAAAAAAAATATCATTTTACATGGAAACTGCTGGCCCTAAACTGCGCGCCAATTAAAGCCGATCTTGCTACTAAATTCTCATATAACTGAATAAATTAAAGGAATAAAACGATGCGAATCGCAATATTATCTCGTGGCCCAAACCTGTACTCAACTCGTCGCCTAAAAGAAGCTGGCGAAGCGTTAGGCCACACTGTTGACGTAATAGATACGCTGCATTGCTACATGGACATTACCAGCAGTAAACCGACTGTTCGATATCATGGTGAAGAACTTCCACTGTACGACGCAGTAATACCTAGAATTGGTGCATCTGTTACCTTTTATGGTACGTCTGTAGTGCGACAATTTGAAATGATGGGCACTTACAGCATTAACGAATCAGTTGCCATTAGCCGTTCTCGCGATAAATTACGCTCATTGCAATTATTATCACGTAAAGGCATTGGCCTGCCTCGTACAGGTTTTGCTAGCAAGCCTGATAAAGCCGACGATTTAATTAAAAATGTGGGTGGCGCACCGGTGGTGATTAAATTACTAGAAGGCACGCAAGGTATCGGTGTGGTGCTAGCTGAAACCAAAAAAGCAGCTGAAAGTATTATCGAAGCTTTTATGGGGCTTAACGCTAATATTCTTGTGCAAGAGTATATAAAAGAAGCGGGTGGTGCTGACATTCGCTGTTTAGTAGTAGGTGGTAAAGTGGTTGCTGCGATGAAGCGCCAAGGTGCCGAAGGGGAATTCCGTTCTAATCTTCATCGTGGTGGTTCAGCTGAAATTGTTAAGCTGTCACCTGCAGAAAGAAAAACAGCGGTAGAAGCCGCCAACGCAATGGGTTTACATATGTGTGGTGTGGATATTCTTCGTGCAGAACGAGGGCCAGTAGTTATGGAAGTTAACTCTTCACCAGGCTTAGAAGGGATTGAAACCGCCACTGGTAAAGACGTGGCTAAAATGATCATAGAGTTTATTGAGAAAAACGCTAAACCCAATAAAACCAAAACTAAAGGCAAGGGGTAATCGTTAATGACAGAACTTATTATTGCTGGTCACAACATTGCTTTAGGTGAAACCAAACAGCTGGAGATACCTATGGTTAGGTTGTATACCAATACAACTATGGGTATCCCAGTGTTTGTAAAGCGAGGCAAGCGTCCTGGGCCTACTTTATTTTTAAGTGCTGCAATTCATGGAGATGAATTAAACGGTATAGAAATTATAAACCGCATCATTAACAGCAAAGCACTTAATAAAATAAAAGGTACTTTAATAGCTGTACCCATGGTGAATGTTTATGGTGTGCTAAATCAAAGCCGTTACTTACCTGACCGTCGAGATTTAAACCGATCGTTTCCAGGGTCTAAAAAAGGCTCGCTAGCGGGACGTATGGCGCATCAGTTTTTAAACGAGATTGTAGATAAAGCCGATTATGGTATCGATTATCATACCGGTGCAATACACAGAAGTAACTTGCCACAGATTAGAGCTGACCTTGATGATCAAGAAACATTGGAGCTTGCAAAAGCATTCTCGATCCCAGTGCTATTAAATTCTAACTTGCGTGACGGCTCATTAAGACAGGCGGCGGTAGATCACGGAACTAAAGTTTTGCTATACGAAGCAGGTGAAGCCCTGAGATTTGATGAACTGTGTATACGCGCGGGGGTTAAAGGCACTTTAAACGTAATGCGGCACCTAGATATGCTTACGGCTGTTAAGCGCAAGGCCAATACGGTAGAACCCATAATAGCCAGAAATAGTGGCTGGGTTCGTGCTTGCGAAAGTGGCATAGTGGTTCATGCTAAGGAACTGGGCGAATTAGTGTACAAGGGGGATACCCTTGCCACCATTAACAACCCCTACGGCGAAGCACTTGAAGATGTAACAAGCCCTTATGAGGGTATTATTATTGGCAAGCAAAACATTCCTCTGGTTCAAGAAGGAGAAGCTATGTATCACATTGCTTACTTCACGGACCCAGATGAAGTAATAGAAAACATTGAACTACTACAAGAACAACTATTACCTTACGAGAGTTAAATTAGTAGTGTTTTTATTACCTTATCTTTTATTACCCCTTATTAATATTAGATAAGTACAAGTATGTAGGTTATCAACATATTTTTATATTTGAAAATCCATTATTATTAATCTAAAAAAGTCTTAAAATATGAAGAAGAATAATTCGAAAATTTTAGTAGGCTCGCTGGAAATATGCAGCCTGCCTAATTTCAACATTGAAAAATTACATATTCGAGTAGACACTGGCGCAACCACGTCTTCTTTGCATGTGGACAATATTGAAGAATTCACTTTAGAAAATGAAGATTGGGTTCGATTCGATATCCACCCTGATTATCACGACGTAACAAAAGTGGTGCGTAAAGAAGCTAAAGTTAAAGATACTAAAATTATAAAAAGTTCAAATGGTACTAATCAGAAACGCCATTTTATCGAAACAGTTTTTGTTTTAGGTGATGACAGCTGGCCGATTTTATTGACGCTTACCGACCGTTCCTCCATGAGCTATCTAATGTTATTAGGCAGGCAAGCTATGAAAGGAAGATTAATTGTTGATGCCGAATTTGAGTATTTACTTGGAAAATAGGACTTACCTAATTTCTGTTACTACTAATATTAATTACACCTGCATGAATAGATTTTATATTACTATTCTGTAAAAAGTTATTATTATCATAAAGGTAGAAGTGTACATGACAATATCTTCAGATATTGAACAACAAGCCTTTGATGCGGCTAATAAAAATTTATTTATATTGGAAGAATTGGCTCGTCAGCTTGAAGTCTTGCCTATTGGTGATCGATTGGATCGCTGGCGTCAGTGCGCAGATGAAGAGCAAGCCGCAGTACTACCACTTTTACGGGTTGATCCTAGACGTGCATTATTTGCTGTCTGCAATGATGATGAATTACTAAAAATTGGACTTCATTTAACAGGCAGTGAACTGGCTGATGTTTTCGAAGAACTGCCCGAGCAAATTTTATCAGAAATAGTTAAGCATCTTGATAAAGAGCGTCGTGCTCTTTATCAAACGCTAGCGCGTTTTGAGACTGATGAAGTTGGCCGTTATGTTAACGAAGAGATGTGGTTTTTACCCTCGACCACATCTCTAGCTCGTGCTCAACGTTTAATGCGTGGCAAGCGTCTTCCATATGTAGAACACGTTTATATAGTGTCACGTAATGCACATTATGAAGGTGCAGTATCACAATTAGGATTGGCTGAAGAAACTCAGGCCAGTGTAGTTAATAAGCTATTCGACGAGCGTGTACATGTGCTGGTTGGAAACACTAAAATTGAAGAAGCTATTAATGCTTTAGAAGCTTCTGGTTTTGCCGCCTTGCCCGTGGTTGATAATGAAGGTCACTTAATTGGGGTCTTCACTATGGCATCAGCTATGCTAGCTCAACGAAACGCCCGAGAAGCACTGTTATTATCCACAGCGGGAATAAGTGAAGATAAAGATTTGTTCTCACCATTACGAAATATGGTACAAGAAAGAGGCCTTTGGCTAGGCATTAATCTGTTGACAGCGGTACTAGCAAGTTTATTTATTAGTTTGTTTGAAGCAAGCTTAGAAGAAATTGTGGCATTGGCTGTTCTAATGCCTATTGTGGCATCAATGGGTGGTATTACGGGCAGTCAAACTCTGGCCACAGTGATTAGACGTATGGCGCTAAATCAAATTACTCCAGAAAACCAAGGTCTTATTTTACGTCGAGAGGTAAGCTCTGGTTTATTGAATGGAGTACTCTGGGCAGCACTGGGGGGCACTATGGCATTACTGTGGTTCAACGATATACGAGTTGGTATAGCACTGGCAGTTGGCCTACTGGTTAATATTAGTGTAGCTGCTTGGTGTGGGATGACGGTGCCTTTATTGCTGAAACGTCTTGGTATCGACCCCGCTGTATCTGGGGCGGTAATATTAACAACTATTACTGATATAATTGGGTTTGTGAGTTTTCTGGGCACCGCAACTCTGATGATGTGGCAGTTAAGTTAAAGTCGGAAATAGGTTTTAAATTAATATTAATAAAAATATACTGGTGTTCAAAATGGATTGGTTAGATAATATTATTAAGTCTACAAATTTTATTGGATTAGTAAACAATAATAAACTGCTAGTAACTTTTCTAATTATTTCTTTTTCTTTTTTTGTAAAGAGATTAATCATAAAGGTAATAAGCCGTAAATCTCAAGAAAATAAAAGAATCAAAATAAACATGGCAAATAATATATTTACCATTTTAATAATTTTGGTGCTGTTTGATTTTTGGTCTGAAGAGATACAAAAATTTGCATTCTCCATTGCCGCATTTATTGTAGCAATCGTGTTGGCCACTAGAGAGTTTATTCAATGTATTATTGGTTTTATCTATATATTATCAACTAGACCATTTAGCATTGGAGACTGGATACAAGTAGGAAATCATGTTGGCGAAGTGCATTCCACTGACTGGGCAAAATTATCTCTCCTTGAAATTGATAAAGACAGTTATCAATACACTGGTAAGACATTATATTTACCCAATAGCCAGCTCATTACATCTGCTATAGTGAATCTTAATTTTCATAAACGTTATGCCATTCATTATTTTACTATTGTCCGCAATGACAGCATTAACCCATTCGAGTTTCTTGACGAACTATACGAAAAAGCGCACTTGTACTGTAAAGACTTTAAAGATGTGGCCATTCGTTATAACCACCTTATCGAAAATCGATTAGATGTAAAAATTGCTGGGCCTGAGCCACATATTCAAATAGCCACATCAGATATTGGCGATACTCAGGTATTTTTCACTATTTTTTGTCCAACAGAGAATGCAATGGAAATAGAGCAGAAACTAACGGCTGACTTTATGCGGTTATGGTTCGAAAGCAAAATATGAGGGCTTTTTAACTCGCATCACTTAGATAATGCAGTCGCTAATCATTGCTGCTAGAAATCATTTGTGATCTAAAATACCCAAGTAATTGGGTATTCCTCCTTATATCCATATTCTCTAAAAAGCTAAAAACAGTCGTGAACGGCTCTAATAACCTTCATGTGACTACAGAAGTAAATAATAAAAGAGACCCCTGCTTCACCTTAAGTTATCCATAAATCCCGAAGAGCCATGCCCTACTCTTAACTTATGTGAGCTAGCTGCTATTTCTTGATCTAATTATTGGCTCATATTGACTCTGATGTTGCTATTTTATAGCCAGGCTTTGTAGGCAAACTTAATGGCTGTATTCATCTATTTGAATCTATACGAAGTAAGCTGAATCGCACACATTCAATCAAACATAATAGTCTGTTCGTTAACTGGCTTTGGTCACTACACTGCACTTAACTATAGATAGGTGCAGATGTGCCAGATAAAGACAAAAAACTAGAGCAATTGAGCAAACATCTGTATGCTCGCAAAAATATTTTATGTGGGGTGCCTATATGGTCCGGTTGATACGCTATTTATTACTTTCTATTCATTTTGTCGTAGGCTCATTAATTGGTCTACTAGCCGGCTTCATTCGGCCGTTTCACCCAAGTAATAGCCGTGTCTGTGCACAAACTTACTCCAAAATTGGGCTACCTATTATTGGTATAAAGGTTCATCACGAAGGTAAAGAAAACTACCCTATAAACAAAAGCTTTATTGTAATTTGCAACCACCAAAGCAACTGGGATCTATTTGTTGTAGGCAGTATTGTGCCTAAACGTACCGTGAGTATTGGTAAAAAAAGTCTAAAATGGGTTCCACTTTTTGGTCAATTATATTGGTTAGCTGGCAATATATTAATTGATCGAGGCAATGCCAAAAAAGCAATGGATGCCATGGCTGCCACTAAGACAGCTTTAACCAAAAAAAGAACCAACATTTGGTTTTTTGCCGAAGGGACCCGTAACAATGGTAAAAATATGCTGCCATTTAAAAAAGGCGCTTTTGTAACGGCAATTAATGCTGGCGTGCCTATCGTACCAGTATGCTCCAGTGCCTACCTTGATGATTTCAGCTTTGACCGGATTAAAAATAACGATGCCTACCTACGCGTATTACCGGCCGTTGATACAACCGGAATGACTAATAAAGACATCCCAGCGCTTATGGAAAAGTGCCATGCAGAAATGATGGAGGTAATTTCAGAGCTCTCTGCAAAAGCGGCTGCTCACAGCCATACAGCTGATTCTTAATTACTGAGTTATAAAGACTCTAGATATGCCTATGTGCAGTCTTTATAGCTTGGCCAATCTCCTTAAACACACTCTTCGCTCTTTGACACTGCCTATACCAAAGTTATGAGCGTATTAATTCGTTTACAGCTCATTTTGAATATTGAACAATTACCGGCTACTAGCTTGCCAATTCACTGATTGCTGCCTTTACTTACGTTAGTATAAATAAACGGATATCTAAGATTTATGACAACTAAAGTGCTCATATGCGACGATTCTAATATGGCGCGTAAGCAAATGTCTCGATCGCTGCCTGATGACTGGCCTACGGAAATCACCTTTGCAAAAAATGGTGCCGAAGCCATCGAGGTAATTAAAAAAGGCGGCCAAGAGCTTATGTTTTTAGATTTAACCATGCCGGTATTGGATGGTTACCAAACCTTGGAAGCCATTCGTAAAGAAGACCTGCCTATTATGGTAATTGTCGTTTCAGGAGATATTCAGCCGGCGGCAAGAGATAGAGTTAAAAAACTTGGCGCCATTGAATTTATAAAGAAACCGGTAGACAAAGAGAAAATAAAATCGGTCTTAATTGAATATGGGATAATTGATTCACCTTCTTCGACTGTTAACAATGTTGGAGGTGACAATGAGTGAAATCACCGCCTTAACAGAGGATGAGCGAGATTGCTATCAAGAAATCACCAACGTAGCTATGGGCCAAGCCGCAGATCGCTTAGCACGCTTACTGAATGTTTATGTGGTGTTGCCAATTCCTAACGTCAACATTATTGAACGCAGCGAATTTAAAATGACAATTAAGTCATTGGAAGATGCCCCCTCTGTAAGTGCTGTATGCCAAGGGTTTATCGGTGCAGGCATCGCTGGAGAAGCACTTTTAATTTTTAACGACTCGAGCTTTTCAGATATCGCAAAGCTGTTAGATTATGCAAGTGCACAAAATTCAAACGAAGAATTAGAGATGCTAATGGATGTAGCCAACGTACTTAACGGTGCATGTATTCAAGGTATAGGTAAGCAGTTAGACATTAATTTTAGCCAAAGTCACCCAGTGGTTTTAGGGCAGCACCGGCCTATAAGTGAGTTACTTGATGACAAACATGCAACTTGGAAGCGGACGATGGCAATAGAGATTAATTACACTATTGAAGACCACAATGTTAATTGTGATTTACTACTGCTATTCACTGAAGAGAGTGTTCATCACATGAATCGTTTAATTAGCTTTTTGTTGGAAGATTAATCATGTCAAATTCGCAATTAGAAATGACTGAGTTCCATTGGTTAATGGATATTTTACAAAATATCGATGTTGGCTTAGTAGTACTTGACCGCAACTACTCAATAGAACTGTGGAATGGTTTCATGGAAAATCATAGTGGACTTCGGCCAGATCAAGCCAAAGGTAAAAATCTATTTTCATTATTTGATGAAATTGACGAGAGTTGGTTTAAGAAAAAAGCTGAGTCAGTGTTTTTGTTGAATGTTCGAGCATTCACCATCAGTGAGCAACGACCTTACTTATTCAAGTTTAACAATAACCACCCAATTACCGGCCGTGCTGAGTTTATGTATCAAAACGCCACCATTATTCCATTAAATAATGCAGATGGCAGCACCGAACATATTTGCCTAATTGTATACGACGTAACTAATTCCGCTGTAAGCAAACACGATCTTCAGGGAATTCAATCACTACTAGGAAGCCATTGAAAACTATTTTAATGGCCTATGATCAAAGTAGGCGAATTTCAGGGTCGATATTAGCAACTGATTGCTGCAATTTTTCTCCCAGTGTTACGTTCTTCTTCATTTCGCCTAGCAAGCGCTCTAGGTGATGCTCTAGGCTGCTTAGTTGCTTAACCAAATGGTCATGGGTTCTTGGGAAGTCCTCTTCTGGGTTTAAGCTCTTAGCCTTTTCGATGACTTTTTTCACATACAACAACTGCTGACCAAACACTATATTCGCTTTTTGTGCATTTCGCTCAACAATCATTGCGTGTTTGTATAAGGCTTCAAGATGATCTGGACTGACGGTCCCATTAGATATTTCAAGTTCTTCTGATTTAGAAGAGATATTTTTAAACAAATAAAAATAGAAAAATGCGAAGCAAAGTATATACGTCACTAACCAACCCAGCCAATTAACGTTACCTGAATTTAACAGAGCTTCAAAGTTGAAAGCTATGCCGATGAGAGTGGCCAATAAAAAGGAAAGTTTAACCAGTTGAGTCACTATAAATACCCTTTAAAAGTGAAATTTAATGTTAAAACGTCAGTTAGAATATAGGAAACACAAGCCATTCTAAATTGTAAACAACTATGGTAATCCAAACAAATACTACCTGTGCCAGTGAAAAGAAAACCGCAGCGCTAGCAATATCCTTTGACGCTCCTGATAAATCATTTCTCTCTGAACCTATACGGTCAATAGCATATTCAATGGACGTATTAAGCAGTTCAGTAATCACCACTATAAATAATGAAAAAACTAACATGACAACTTGAGCTAGGCTTTGTGCAATACAAAATGCAACTGGCAACAAAATAATTGTTAGGGTAAGCTCTTGTCTAACAGCTGCTTCAGTTTTCCAAGCACGCTTAATACCTTTAAAACTAAAGCTAGTGGCTTTAAAAACTCTTAAAATACCAGTGGTAGTAAATTTTTGATGTGCCATTAATATCAATATCTTGTGATCTAAATTAGTGCATACATTACCCTGCGGGCTGGTTATTAACAAGGCTACAGTCTTGAAATTATACACATACGGTAACGGTATAAAATAAATATCTTGACCACATCAAATAAACCCGCGAACCTAGCGCTATCATAAACTCCCAATGACTTAATTATGCTTACAACTACACCAAAAAAGCTGGTAAACCTGCACCCTGTTATACAATCAATAGCATTTGGTTTTTACACCATTAGCAGCTTTGTATGTGCTTTATTTATTAGCTGGGTGTTAATGGCCAGTGTAGATTTTGCCTACCCTATGTTGCATGACAGCATGAATATAACGCAGCATGTTGAAAAGTATGGCCCGCAAAACCACTACCGAAATAATTTTGAAAACACTGACCGCATTGAGCGAATAAGACTATTTACTGCCATAAACGACTCAATACACTCTCAAGGCCATGGTTTAGATAAAATTGAATATTATGATAAAACTACACTAAAAAGAATTGACACATTGCTGCATAGAAGCGAAATTATACACTTAAAAGATGTAGCAGCATTGATAGATGCATTTAGATTTACTGCCTTAGCTGGCTTAATAATTTGGGTAGGGTTAATTTTGTTACTATACAAAAAAAATATTCCCCCTCCAAACCTTAAACAGCAAACCTTATCTACCTTGGCCATTGTTATATTTAGTGCATTGCTGATTCTAGTTATCGGACCTGTAACTGTATTTTATGCCTTCCATGAATGGTTGTTCCCTGCCAACCACAAGTGGTTTTTCTATTATCAAGAGTCCTTAATGACGATATTAATGAAGGCACCATTTTTATTTGGTTATATCGCAATTTTAATTACACTGCTGACTATTCCTGTGTTTATTGTCATGAACATGCTGGCGGTAAAGTTGTTAGACAACAGTAATAAAATATAGTCCTTTTGCTTACATGGGTTAAGAAGACTCGTTTACCATCACATTTTTATTAAATATATAAAGGAAATACTATGTCTTGGACTGTTTATTTATCTGGAGAAATACATACAGATTGGCGCGAAAAAATTGAACAAGGTGCAAAGGCTATTAACCTTCCAGTAACATTTGTATCAGCTGTGACCAATCATCAAGCCAGCGATGCCGCTGGAGATCATTTAGGCCAGCAAGATACGTCATTTTGGAGAGATCACCAGTCATCAAAGGTTAATGCAATTCGTACTAAGACTTTGATTGAAAAATGTGACTTGGCGATTATTCGTTTTGGTGATAAATACAAACAATGGAACGCAGCCTTCGATGCGGGTTACTGCGCAGCTCTTAATAAGCCCTATATAACACTTCACGACGACTCAATAATTCATCCGTTAAAAGAAGTGGACGGCTCATCAATGGCTTGGGCTAAAACCCCTGAACAGGTCGTCGAAACGCTTAAGTATATTATTACTGCCTAAAGATATAATAAAACGATTAAAACTAATAACAAGAATGCCAGTGAATACTGGCATTGTTTGCTTGTATTAGATTAATAACTTAAACAATTATCACTTTTCAAGTATTGCTACTACACCTTGACCACCAGCAGCGCAGATTGAGATCAATCCTTTCCCCGACCCCTTTTCATTAAGCAATTTTGCTAAGTTGCCCACTATACGCCCCCCCGTTGCAGCAAATGGGTGACCTGTAGCCAATGAACTACCGTTAACATTTAGCTTACTGCGATCTATCTCTCCTAACTTCTCTTCTAGTCCTAAGCGCTCTTTACAAAAGCTGTCTGTATCCCAAGCTTTAATAGTAGCTAATACTTGCGCAGCAAATGCCTCATGAATCTCATAAAAGTCAAAGTCTTGAAGCTTTATATTATTACGGGCTAGCATTTTAGGTACCGCATATGCAGGTGCTAATAACAGCTCCTCTGTGTAGTCACTGTCTTTTGCGACAAAGTCCACTGCACTTGTTTCATAGTCCGTAATATAAGCTAACACGGGTAAGCCCTGTTCTTTGGCCCACTCTTCACTGGCTAATAACACTGCACTCGCACCATCGGTTAAAGACGAGCTGTTACCTGCTGATAAAGTGCCTCCATCTTCATCAAATGCAGAACCTAAAGACGCAAGTTTTTCTAAGCTGGTTTGTGGACGTAAAATATTATCTTTTTCTAAACCGTTAAAACCAGAAACTAAATCATCCATAAAGCCAGACTCGTAAGCTTGGGCCAATTTCTGATGGCTATTGTAAGCTAGCTGGTCTTGGGCTTCACGCTTGATACCCCAACGCTTGGCTGTAAGCTCAGTGTGTTCACCCATACTCAAGCCAGTTCTTGGCTCGCCATTACGGGGAAAACTAGGAACTAAAAAACTAGGGCGAAACGAAGCTAAAACCTTTAAACGCTGCATAGTTGATTTTGCTTTATTAAGCTTCATCAACATAGCTTGAAATTTATCACTAATAGCAATAGGTGCATCACTAGTGGTATCTACACCACCTGCTATGCCAGATTCAATTTGGCCCAAGGCAATTTTATTGGTAATCGAAATAATCGCCTGTAAGCCTGTACCACAAGCTTGCTGCATATCTGTGCAAGGGGTTGAAGCGCAAAGTTCAGTATCCAAGACGGTTTCGCGCACTAGGTTAAAATCGCGGCTATGTTTCATTACCGCACCTGCTACAACTTCACCTACAGCCTTGCCCTTTAGGTTTGTTTTCAAAACTAGGCCTTGGATAGCCGCACCCAGCATAGTTTGGTTATCTACACCAAAATAAGCTGTATTGGACTTAGCAAAAGGAATTCGATTTGTTGCAACAATTGCAACTCTGCGTGGAAATGCCATATGGATCACCCTAATATTAAATTTTCAACATCTTAAAGTTTCAAAAACTTGGATCTTTAGATACAAGAAAAAAGATAATTCATCAATCTCATGGCCATTTTAATAGCCAAGGTGCTAGCCAGTCTTGGCTGTTAACTTTAAATTCAGGGGATAAAAATAACTCCCCTTCTTTAGGTGGCGCTGAAAACTCGAATACTTGTCCGTTAAATTCAAACTTAATAGCAAACGCATGTAGATACAAACGATCAGAAGTTTTACCTCCATAACGTTTATCACCAACAATAGAAGCTGCTAATGATTTCATCATAACCCTTAACTGATGAGTTTTACCTGTTTTGGGTTTTAGTAAACAAAGGCGAAACCCTGGAACCAAACCCTTAGATAAAAATTGTGTTATGGCTGGATTTTCATTTGTTTTTAATAACTTGTAACTACCGTTGCGAGTTTTGGCCATGTCACCAGCTACTTTACCCTGCTTTTTCTTTAAACCATTTTCACAAATAGCCAAGTAGAATTTTTCTATTTGGCGCTCTGCGAACAACTTAGACAAGTTAGCGCATGCTTGTTTAGTCTTTGCCAATAATATTAATCCTGATGTGGCTTTGTCTAACCTGTGAACCGGCCATAATTCAATATTAAGCTGCTGCTTAACCAACACTACAAAACCCGCTTCAGAGTCTTGTGAGTGAAAATTTACATTAATGGGTTTATAGCAAAGAATCCAATCTTCATGATCAAAGACTACTTCTATTTTTGCATCATTATTCAATGTTGTTTTCCATATTTTTGTACTTTAAGAATTCATTATAATATGCAATTCAAAACGAAAAAACCGCGCTAATGCGCGGTTAACTTTATAGCCGATGTTTCTGACTAATTTAAATAACTACTGTTTATCGCTACAGGCTTTCAGCTGGTGATTTATCCCCATGACGTGCCTTATGTTTAGCAATAATTCGCTCAGGCTTTAGAATAAATCGAGCCAATGCAGGTAATAAAATTAGCGCACCAATCATGTTCCAAATAAACATAAAGGTTAATAGTATGCCCATATCTGCCTGAAATTTAATTGGAGACCAAATCCAAGTTCCAACACCAATGGCTAGAGTTAAACCAGTGAAGCTTACCGCTTTACCTGTAGTTTTTAATGTTTTGAAGAACGCATCATGCAAGCTTAACCCGTCTATTAACAACGCTTCTAAGCGGCTATAAATATAGATACCATAATCCACACCAATACCTACGCCCAATGCAATAACAGGTAATGTGGCCACCTTAACGCCAATCCCCATTTGAGCCATAAGTGCCTGACAAAGAATAGACGTTAATGCCAGTGGAGTAATGATACAAATTACCGCTCGCAATGAACGGAATGTAATAAAGCATAATACAGATACAACCATGTATACGAATATCAGCATTAAGTTTTGAGCATCTGCTATTACTTCGTTAGTAGCCGCTTCAATACCAGCATTACCTGATGCCAATTTAAACTGAATGAATTTATTATCTTCATAGCCTTCAGCAAACTTCTTAGACGCATTAATGGCACGTTCTAAAGTTTCAGCTTTATGATCGTTCAAGAAAATAATGACTGGTGCCATTGAGCAAGTTTGGTTTAACAAACCGCTTGGGGCACGTTGGACACTTGAATTTAAAATGTTTTGGTTACGAGATATAGCAGACCAGTTAGGGTTGCCTTCGTTCATAGCTTTGCCCATTAACTTGGTTACCGATACCAAGGAAGTAGCCGACTGAACACCAGCGACATTCTCCATTTCCCACATTAAGCGATCCATAGCATCTAGTGCTTCGAAAGTTGCACAACCTTCAGATGGAGTCTCAGCCATGATAACTAAGACATCTGAACTGGTTGAATAATTCTCTACAACAAAAGCGTTGTCTTTATTGTATCTGCTGTCTTGACGAAGCTCCGGAGCGCCTTTATCTAGATCACCGATTTTTAAATCTTGACTTAAAATTGTTCCACCAATGGCTAGGCCGATAGCACAAATTATAGCGACTGAAGCCATCTTAGGCTGAGTGAATTTTGCAATGGCTCTCCAAAGCTTAGGTTCAGATTTTTCTACTTTTTCAGCGTGAGCAATACCCGATTTACTAATACCGACATAAGACATTAGTAAAGGCAGCAAGATAAGATTAGTGGTAATGATTACAGCAACACCAATAGAAGCGGCTACGGCTAATTCTTGAATCACACTGATTTCAATAAATAATAATGTAAGGAAACCAATAGCATCCGAAAGTAATGCGAGCATGCCAGGAACATACAATCCACGGAAAGCTAAGCGAGCGGACATTTCTTTATTTGCCCCATTACCCGATTCAATGGCAATCCCATTAATGATCTGAACTCCGTGACTTATGCCAATAGCAAACACCAAGAAAGGAACCAGCATTGAGTAAGGATCAATTCCATAACCAATTAAATTCAAGATACCTAACTGCCAAGTCACCGCTACAACAGAGCAGACAACAGGAATAATAGTTCCACGAATACAGCGAGAGTAAACATATAAAAGAATAGTAGTAATTATGATGGCCATAATGAAAAAGCCAACAACGCTCGCGGCGCCTTCAATAAGGTCAGCTATTTTTTTAGGAAAACCAATAATGTGAATAGCTACCGTATCACTGCTGTACTTATCGCGAATTTTAGTCTCTAACGCATCAGCCAGCGCTTTAGGGCTAAGGGCGTCACCTGTTTCAGGGTCTACTTCATATAGAGGTACGTCGATCATGGTTGATTTAAAGTTGTTGGCAACTAACCGACCTACTTGACCCGACTTAAGAATATTTTGACGTAGTTGCTCGATACTCTCTTCATCGCCATTGTAAGTAGCAGGAATAACTGGACCACCCTGAAAACCTTCTTCAGTTACTTCTGTCCAACGAACATTTGGTGTCCACAAAGATTTTAATTTTGAACGGTCAGAACCATTAATGAAAAATACTTCATCGTTGATTTGACGGAGAGTTTCCATAAATTCAGAATTAAAAATATCTGAATTTTTACTTTCAACAATAATTTTAATATTGTTTAAACCACTGCTTAAATCTCCTGCGTGACGCATGTGATTTTTTATGAACTCGTGTTCTAATGGAATGTATTTTTCTGAACGAGAATCTAACCCAACCTGTGAAGCGTTGTAAGCTAAGAATACTGTAATAGCCATCAATACAACTAAGAACAAGCCTCGGCTATTAAAGAATATACGTTCTAACATTGGCTCTGCATCTGGAATCAAGAAACAATGTTCTGGTTCCGAATTAGGCATTTTTTTCTCTGACATGTCTACTTCCTAATCCTTAAATGCTTTTAACAAGATCTGGCAATAATTCGCCATCTTGATTCAATAATTGAACGCCGTTTTCACCCACTATTACAAAGTGACCAGCGTTGCTCTCAATAATAGCTGCTGTGTTTGCACGATCTACCCGTATCTTACTTTCCCATTTACGAGCAAAGTCAAACCCACGTAAAAAGCCACCACCGTTACCCACTATGAAAATAACCCGTCCTAACCGGTCGGTGCCGCCAATCAAAGTTTGTTTAGTTCCAGTATCAACTAGACGCCAATTGCTGCCAAAATCTTCGGTACGGGCTAAGTTACCGCGAAGACCATAGGCCACTTGAATACCTTGCTTGGTTAAACTGGTTATTCCAAAGAAAGAACCTTCATAGGGACTGAACATTTGTTCCCATTTATCACCGCCATTTGTAGTGCGAAGCATTAATCCGGCCTCGCCCACCATCATTAGCTTATCGCCGCTAACTTGTACGATACTATTTATATGAAAGCGGTCTAAGTTTTCAACGTTAATGGTCCAATCCTTCCAAGACTGTCCACCGTCTAATGTCTTAAATACCATACCGTAAGCGCCAACAACAAAGCCTTCGTTAGAATTTTTAAACCATAAATCTAATAAAGGTTTAGTAGAACGATCTTCAAAGTCGGCTAGAGCATCTTCTAAGGCAAACGTTGCGTTTTCTAATTGCTCTTCTACTTCATAAATTCGATCAGAGTTACCCATCACCCTAACTTTACTTAACTCAGATTCGAGTATTCTTTTATTTGCTTTTGCCTGAGCCAATACCATTTCGTTGGCTTCAAAGCCGTCGAACTGCTTAACCCAGGTTTCCCCAGAGTCTTTAGTATGCAAAACAACGGCGTCATGCCCCACAGCCCAGCCACTTGTGCTGTTAATGAAAAATACAGATGTTAGAGTAGAAATAACAGGTACAGAAGCTTGCTTCCAAGTGAAGCCTTCATCGTCACTAAAAATTATATGCCCGCGGCCACCTACCGCCACTAGGCGCTCTCCCACTTTAATTATATCAAGCAGTAAAGAAGAAGTGGCTTTTAAAGTAGCTCGAGCAGGTGTTTCTAATGGATCTTTCCATTCAGCATTCACTGGTATTGCTATTGAACTGATTGCAGCAAAAAAAGCAGTCACTTTCATTAAACGAAAGGCTTGCTTGAATATAGCTGGCACTGAAAACAGTGGTCGCATTAATAAATCTCCAAAATCATAATAAAATAAATAAAACACTAATAAAGCCCTAGCGTCCGCGACGGCGAAGCTCTTGCGGCGTAAAGTAACGAGGCCCTGGTGAAGGCAAACTAAAGTCGATAGTAGTGCGCTCTTCGTTATCCATTCCTTGCACGTGATAACGACGAGCTTGCAGGTCATGATAAACGTCCATAGACGTCCAAGTAGCAGGTAGTTCGTAGTAGCTTTTTAAGTAAGCCATGCTTACACGATATAACTCGCCACGTTCGTCATACATATCAATAACAGCCGCACCCCAAGTGTCCTCGTCAAGATAGAAACGACGTTTACTATAAATATGGCGTGAGCCTTGTTTTAAAGTAGCCTCAACAACCCAAACACGATGTTTTTCGTAACGTGCAAAATCTGGATTCACGTGACCAGGAAGCAACAGATCTTCATATTTAACTTCAGGCGAACCTATAAGATAATTATTGTATGGTATAAATATTTCTTGTTTCCCAATAAGTTTCCAGTTGTAGCGATCAGGCGCTCCGTTGTACATATCGGTTTCATCGATGGTCCTAAGACCATCGGCTGCCGCTACTGGCGTATCATAAGCTAAGTTAGGTGCTTTACGAACACGGCGCTGACCCGCGTTGTAGCCCCATGCTCGACGACCTTCTAAAACTTGGTTCATTGTTTCATGAGCCAATACAGCACCACCGGCTAAACGCGCAGGTGCTTTAGTAAATGACAAATAGTAGATAACCACGTTGTTTAGTTCTTCAAGTGTTATGTCTTGGCGATAGTAGTTGTAAAGGATTTCGGCTTGGGTGGTAATTAAGTTGTATGAGCCATCTCGCTGAACCGCCACTTCTGAAGCCCTGCGAACACCGTATTCCCCTCTCCAGCGTAAGTTATGGTTCCAAATGGCCTCTAAACCGTTGCCTGGTATCGGGAATGGTATCCCACCCATGGCGTTTTCAACCCCGTTTCCGCCCTCGACTAAAGTGGCTGTTTTTGCATTTTTATAGGTATTATCATAAACCCATTGCGGTGCAGCAGCTGTGCGGCGAGATTTATAGATGGGCATTTTGAACGTGCCTGGATACGTTTTAAACAAAGCTTTTTGGCCGCCGCTTAAATGCTCGGCATATTTAGCCATATTTTGAGCCGTGATTACAAATAAAGGCTTATCTAATGGGAACGGATCTGGGTGATGTTGGCCAGGTTGCTTGTATGAAGTGGGAGGGAATTGAATACCACCTCGCCATGGCGGAATAGTGCCGTCTTTATTACCGGCACGAATAGCTCCCATAGGAGTCAAAACACCATTTAATTTTTCTGCGGCTGATGAGCTTACTTTTGCAAATGATACTGAGCTAAATGCAAGCGTAACGACACACAGTCCGGAAATAAGTAGACCCGTTTTTTTCATTTCTTATTATACCTTCGAGCAACGCTAGGAAGCATTGGCTTTTTGAACCAGTAAAGACCGGAACGATAGTACCATCTAAGGTACGATATTTTTGTTATAGTGCTAGCATATAAAATAATCCAACAGCATACAACCATATACGCCATTGGTTTTAAAAAAAGATTAACAATCAGTCCTTGAAGTCAGTTTACTAGACTTTTGCTCACTACTTCATAGACATCTTTGGACAGATTATCGCTGTTAGCAATTTTTTCTAAGGCCTTTCGCATTAATTGTCCATTTTCCACACTAATTCGCTTCCATTTTGTCAGCGGCCCCAACAACCGCGAAGCTATTTGTGGATTTAAACTGTCTAACGCTATAATCTGATTGGCTAGCCAATTGTAACCTTCTCCGCCTTGTTGATGAAAGTGCCTTAAATTTTGCCCAGCAAACGCTCCCACAACCGACCTTACCTTATTAGGGTTTTTAATATCAAAAGCATCATGGTTTAACAATTTATTAATATCTTGAATGCCTCCTATATTGTCGCTACAAGCCTGCATGCTAAACCACAGGTTGACCACTAGAGCATCATGCTTCCATTGATTATAGAACGCATTTAAACACGCTATAGACTCAGCTTTAAACTGGCTATTGACCAAAGCGCTTAACGCTCCACTTTGATCGGTCATATTGTCAGCTTTATCGTATTGGGATTGCGCCACCAAAACGTATCTAGCTTGTCCACTTGAAAGCATATAGTGCAGACATAAGTTCTTTAAGGATCTTTTTGCCATGGCGCTAAATTCTGGCTGATAAACCCCAGTAGCAACACTTTGCGCATATCGATCATAAAAGTCTTGATGCAATTGGTCAGCCAACGTATTTTTCACAAATTCACGAGCAGAATATATCAATTGAACATCAGCACCATCTTGCTGCTCCAACAAAAATGCTAGGCTGGGCAGAGTAAGCATTTTTGCAATTACTGCATCATCTAAATTTTTGTTAACTAATAAACCTCTATAAACCTTAATTAACCTTGGGTCTAAAACGGCATCTTGACCTACTTTTATATCCTTAGACAACTGCAAAATGATATCTGTTGCCAGTGTTTGTCCTGCGTCCCAACGATTAAACCCATCGCTGTCATTGGCCATAAGAAACAATAATTCGTCGCGAGAGTATGGGTAAGATAATTTAACTGGTGCACTAAAGCTTCTTAATAATGAAGGAACTGGCTTTTCTGATATGCCACTAAAGACAAACGTTTCTTCACTGGCTTTTAGCTCTACCACGGCTGTGTCAGAATTAAAGTCATTTCCACTGCTACAAATTAACTGAACGTCACTGCCTGATGGTAATAATAAACCAATCTCTATAGGGATATGATACGGCTGTTTATCTGTTGTTTCTGCCGTTATGCGACAGCTTTGCTTGAATGTTAAAGAATATTCTTGTTTGGCTTGATTGTAGCTGCCAGAAACCACCACTTCTGGAGTGCCCGCTTGGCTGTACCAGTTCCTAAACTGGGTTAAATCTTTACCGCTAGCATCTTCCATGGCTTTAACAAAATCTTCTGTTGTTACGGCCTGTCCATCATGGCGGCTAAAGTAAAGATCTGAGCCTTTTCTGAAATCTTGCTGGCCTAATAAGTTATGAATCATACCGACTACTTCACAGCCTTTTTCATAAATAGTAAGCGTATAAAAATTAGATATTTCGATAAATGATGCAGGGCGAATAGCATGGGCCATAGGGCCAGCGTCTTCTGCAAATTGTGCCGTACGCAATAGCGTGGCGTCTTCAATTCTTTTTACTGATCGGGAACCCATGTCAGAAGAAAATTCACCGTCTCTAAATACTGTAAAGCCTTCTTTTAAACTTAATTGAAACCAATCACGACAAGTAACTCTGTTGCCACTCCAATTGTGGAAGTATTCGTGGGCAACAATTGCTTCAATTCTTTGGAATGTTGCATCTGTAGACGTTTCAGGGTTGGCAAGTACACAAGATGAATTAAAAATATTTAAACTTTTATTTTCCATTGCTCCCATATTAAAATCATCTACCGCTACGATATTAAAAATATTTAAATCGTATTCACGACCGTAAGTGTCTTCATCCCATTTCATTGAACGCTTTAATGCATCCATAGCGTAATCGCATTTATTAATATTTTGCGATTCCACATAAATGCGTAATGTTACATCAGTACCGGACATGGTTATAAAGCTATCTTCAATATGCTCTAAATCACCCGCTACTAGGGCAAATAGATAGCATGGTTTTTTATGGGGGTCTTGCCAAACAGACTTATGACGACCATCAGGCAACGTTTCTTCGCTGGTTAGGTTTCCGTTAGATAGCAATACTGGATATTTTTCTTGGTCAGCTACAATAGTGGTTTCAAACACACTCATTACATCCGGACGATCTAAATAATAAGTGATTCTGCGGAACCCTTCAGCTTCACATTGTGTGCAAAACATTTTAGAAGATTTATACAACCCTTCTAATGCTGTATTTTCTTGTGGTTTTATTTTAGTTTCTATTTTCAGAGTAAATTTATCAGGTAAATCTGTTAAAATCAGGTACTCTTCCGTCACTTCATATTGACCAGAAGTAAATTCAATTCCATTTATAGCAACACTTAATAGCTCTAATTCATGGCCATTGAGCTGCAAACTATTGTCGTTATTCTCAGTATTTTTAACCACCGTCAACTCTGACGTAACCAAGGCTTTATCTTCAAATAAGTTAAAGTGAAGCTTTGTTTCTTCTATAAAATAATTTGGCTTTCTATAGTCAGCTAAATAAATGGCTTTTGGTTGAGCATTAGTCATAGTTTTTTCCTTATTAACACTCTATCGATACATTGTATGAGGTGTATTTACGTAAATTAATCACCCCTGTATCTAGTATTAGATACTGTCCTTTAATTCCCTTTAATATACCTTGTGCAATAGGGTTTTTATCAAGATTAAAACTTACAATCTTGGTTGGATATTCTATTACTGGGAATTTAAATTCAGTTACGTTTGCATCGTAAACTAATTGCACAGCTTGCAAGCCATAATGGCCCTGAAGCTCTTCAATTTCTTCATGGCATATTTCAAAAAGTTCGTCACGTTTAGCGGGTAAATCTAAATTGAGCGCGTCTTGCTTTAACAACGTGCGCCAATTTGTTTTATCTGACACATGTTGTTTGAATATTACCTCTAACAAACCAGACAACTGCCGAGTAGAAACGCGAGCAATAGGCATAGCCTGCATAGCCCCTTGGTCTAGCCAGCGGGTTGGGATCTGTGAATGACGAGTTATGCCTACTTTTATACCTGACGAATTAGCTAGGTATACAATATGATCTTGCATGCAGAATTCGTCACCCCAAGCAGCGTCACGACAAGTACCTTTATCATAATGGCATTTTTCTGGACTCATAATACAGACATCGCATTGTGGCAATCTAGAAAAACACGGATAACAGTAGCCCTGACTAAAACTTTTACTGGCTTTACGACCGCACTCTATACAATGTATTTCGCCCAAGCTTTCTATACGAATAGAATGGCCGATTTTTTCATTAAGCGGAATAGACTGATCGTCTAATCGAATTTGGTATTGCGCGCCATTGTCGTCATGACTAATGGTCATTTTACGCAAATGACCTTGGTAAACTTGAGTAATCATATAAAATCTTTTATTCGATTATTTTAATTGGCTGCGTGTCACCGTCAGGCTGGATTTTAGCATCAATATTTTGTTTCTTTTTAGTGGTGTCCACATAACCAATTCGCTCGATTTCTGCAATATTATTTATGTGTTCATAGCGAATCATGGCTTCAATACTAAATTCTTTTTGCTCGGCTGTGACTGTTCGTCCATCGCCCCATCGCCCCAGTTCTAACGCTTGTTTCATATTCTGGTAAATTTCTGGTGTCATGCTGGTGATTAATTCATCAAGGTTCATAAGACCCCCTTGTTGTTAAAAAATAAATTCATAGTAATTTTGTAAACCAAAAATGCAATAAAGCCTGTCATCAAGCCACTTAAGTGGGCCGTATTAGCCATATTGCCAAAACCAATTACAGCTAAAACATTTGTCATCCCTAATAGCATCCAACCAATTGCCACGTAAAATAAACCTTTAGGCACATTTAGATCTGCGATAAATTGCTGATATAGAAATGCGAAACCAATAAATCCATAAACCACGCCAGACAAACCGCCAAACAATGGCCCAGATACTATTAACTGCGATACGTTGCTTACCACTGCAAGCGCAATCACTAGTAAAATAAACACGATCATTCCCAGCTTACGCTCAAGCACCGAGCCTAAATACCAAAAGGATAAGGCATTAAAAATTATATGCTCTATTCCAAAATGTAAAAATATTGGGCTAACAACTCTCCAAATATTTTGTATTCCCTCGTATAAAAACCAACTTCTTGGATAGTATTGTATTTGAGCAATAAAAAACCAATCGGTAAACTGACTACCAAGCTGAGTAATCAAGGCTACTACTAACGTAATCATTAACAGAATTGAAGTGATGGGTGTATTTTTTAAGTTATCGATCGTTAAACTGTTTTTTTGTTGCTCAATAACCTGCACTCGATAATCGCTATAAAATTGTGACACTGGCTCAACCAAGCTGGCATCAAGCACCCACAGTTCTGCAAGCGAGTTTTCATGCACCAGCTGAAAGACAATATTCTGTTTTTCTAACTGATCCAACATTGGCTGAATAGGCACAGCAGGATCGCATTGACAGGCTAGATACATGGTTGGTTAATCTTCACTTCTATCGACCCTAATCCAACAAAATTTATTGGGGTCAAGATGGGTTTCATCGTCCATTCTGTAGGCCACTAATCGGCCGTATTTAACAGCACTGTAATCTAGGCAAGCAATATTAGGCTGTATAGGTCCAGGAATGCCTTTCATCCAGTAGTGACCCATAAACAGAATCTTTTGTTCGGGGCCATAATATAACAACTCTTTTTTATCTTCTTTGGTTATGGGCAGCTCAGCTATGTCTTCAGGTAAAGGATCTGGCTG
>JBLHVV010000031.1:0-28420 GCA_047628755.1 Crocinitomicaceae bacterium
AGTATGTACAAAGATCTAGCGGGTAAGGGGTTAGAAATTTTAGGCTTTCCATGTAATCAGTTTGCTAATCAAGACAAGGGATCGGACAGTGAAATCGCTGGATTTTGCCTGAAAAACTACGGTGTTAGCTTTCCAATGTTTTCCAAAGTGGAAGTAAATGGCGATGGTGAGCATCCGCTATATAAATACCTAAAATCAGAAGCAAAAGGTATTCTGGGTTCTAAAAAAATTAAGTGGAATTTTACTAAATTCCTAGTCGATCAAAAAGGTCAAGTGGTTAGGCGGTACGCCCCTTCATCAAAGCCTGAAGAGATCCAAAAAGACGTGGCTGCTTTACTCAACGCGTAAGTATAAGATTTAGCATTAAAGGGCAAGGAGTTAGTCATGGCCAAGACCGATGAATTATTAAAGTTGGACAATCAACTGTGCTTTCAGCTGTATAGCGCTTCTAGATTGATGACAAAATTATATCAACCTTTGCTAAAGCCTTTAGATTTAACTTATCCGCAATATTTAGTTATGTTGGTATTGTGGGAAGAACAAATGGGTTACAGGTTCACTGTTACTGATCTAGGGCAGCGCCTGAAGCTGGATAGTGGCACATTAACACCTTTGCTTAAGCGTTTGGAGTCGAAGCATCTAATTAAGCGTCAGCGCAGCAGTGAGGACGAAAGACAGGTATGGATTAGGCTGGCTCCACTGGGAGATTCACTAAAAAGCCAAGCTAAGCGTGTTCCAGAAAAGCTATTATGCGAAACTGGAATAGGAGAAGACGATTTGAATACCACAAGAGAGTTATTAAAAAGCTTGTTTAATAAGGCCGTTGTTTAGATAGAATGTTAAGCGGGTATTAATAGAATTTAAAACAATCAATTTTCACTGTCGTACATATTCTTTTTGCCATCCCAGGCTTCTTCTTCGTCTATTTTATCCACACCTGATGCTAGCTTATTGGCTGTTACTTTCGAGCTGGCTTTGCTTACAGTAATTAGCTTTTTTTCGATTTTTTCAATTAATGTTTCAAGGGTTTCTAACTGAGCATTTAAATGCGGCTTAATTGGCGACTTTAGCAATAAACCTTTAGCAACTTTTAGCTTGCTAAGTGCAGGGCGAAGCTTATTAGCTTTGATGGCGTTTTTTGCAATATTATAATTTAGATCTAAAGCTATTCTGTGCATAATAACTTTTAAGTTTTTAACAATCCTAGAGCCCTGTGATCGTGGCAAAAGGTGGCTTTTTACACAGATTAAAATTTGAGAGTGAAGATATTTAGCCATACTTCGGATTTCGTGAGCTACATCTGGGTCGTCTATTTTACCCCATTGAGATAGACGTTTTACGCTGTCGTCTTTACTTTGAACAATTTTATCCAGTTGAGACTCAAGGTCTAAGGTCTGTTTTTTTAAGCTTTCGCTTTCGCTGCCTATTTCTTGAATAAAGCTCAATATCTGGATTATACGCTTAATCATGAACGTTTTTGTGGGAGCGTCTAAGTAAAGGTCTGGAATGATGGTCATAGCGTTTTGCATGCGGCGCAAGTCATCGTGTAAGTCAACGATCTTACGGGCGCGAGTCAGGCGCTTTCTGTCTAGATGGCCTTTTAACAAAAAGCTACACATAACCATAATAACGATTAATGCTACAAAAATTAGTGTTGTGTCCATAAATTCACAATTTCCCTTATATAGATTCAGTGTAGACGTTATTTTTAAAAGTTTTATTAGAAAAAACTTGACCTATTTCAACAAGATACATAAAATGCGCGCCACCTTGAGACGTGACTGACGTTTTAAGGCTTAGTGTCCCGTTCGTCTAGAGGCCTAGGACACCGCCCTTTCACGGCGGTAACAGGGGTTCGACTCCCCTACGGGATACCAATTTATTTACTAGTATTAGTAACGTGATTGGGTACTAAGAAGAGTGAACTTAGGGTTTACACGTTAAAATGGTGAAGCATTTTAATATTGCGGGAATAGCTCAGTTGGTAGAGCACGACCTTGCCAAGGTCGGGGTCGCGAGTTCGAATCTCGTTTCCCGCTCCAATTTTTATTAGCCAGGCCAAGTTGCTAATAATTTTCAGTCATCTAGTGTCCCGTTCGTCTAGAGGCCTAGGACACCGCCCTTTCACGGCGGTAACAGGGGTTCGACTCCCCTACGGGATACCACTTATTTACTAATAAGTTGTATATAAAGTTGTTAGTTAACTTAATACAGCTGATTTTAGATACGGTATTTAGAAAACCGTTTCTATGCTAGCTAATCAGCTATCTATGAAATTTGCGGGAATAGCTCAGTTGGTAGAGCACGACCTTGCCAAGGTCGGGGTCGCGAGTTCGAATCTCGTTTCCCGCTCCATGTTAAGTAAGGAGACCAGAACTTTGTTCTGGTTTTTTTATGCCTGTAAGAAAAATGTATTGATAATTAAAATGTGAAGTTTGGGTAAAGGCAGAGAGTCTCTGCCTTTTTTTGTAATTAGATTTGAGGGCTATTTAGCGTTAAATATTTCTATTTTAGCTTCTAAATAGTCGCGACCTTCTGCCATCATATCATCGAGAGCCTGAAACTTTTCAATTTCAGGGTCGGGCATAAAGTGCAGAGCTTCACCACCAAAATACCACAATACTTCACGGCCTAAATGAGGTGCGTAAGTAGGGTAGTTGCGAAATAGCCGGGTGAGCCAGTTTTGACCATCAAAGCTGGCATCTAAGCTTTGTTCATCTAGAGATAAAATAAGAGCAGAAAGTTGATCTAAAAACCCCTGATCTTCTTCTTCAAGACTGTCCTGATTGAATGGAACACCTTGTTTCAGTAGATTCAGAAAATCTTTCAACAAAATAAGAGTATGATGGCGTGAATTATAAGCTTGCATAAGAATGACGGTACTATGAATATATTGGATGATTATAAAGGACCAGCTTTAAAAATCTCTGGGCTTAAGAAAGAATACGATAACGGCTTTGTAGCCCTAAAAGGCATCGATCTTGAAGTCAAGCAGGGCGATTTTTTTGCTTTACTTGGTCCTAACGGTGCAGGTAAGTCTACCACACTTGGTATTGTTTCGGGCCTAGTAAATAAATCAGGCGGATCGGTCAGTGTTTACGGCAGAGATATAGAAGGTGACTGGCATGACGCAAAGCGCCTTTTAGGTGTGGTGCCGCAAGAATTTAACTTTAACCAATTTGAAAAAGTGCAAGATATTGTCATTACGCAAGCTGGATATTATGGCATACCGAATAAGCTAGCTAAAGAACGCACAGAGAAATACCTTAAAGCATTAGATATTTGGGATAAGCGTGATTTAGCTTCACGCACATTATCGGGTGGCATGAAACGACGCCTAATGATTGCCAGAGCGTTAGTGCATAACCCTAAATTGCTGATACTCGATGAGCCAACCGCTGGGGTGGATATTGAACTGCGCCACAGCATGTGGGAATACCTAGTTAAGTTAAATAAAGAAGAAGGCACAACCATCATTTTAACCACACACTATTTGGAAGAAGCTGAAAGCCTGTGTGAGAATATCGCCATTATTAATGAAGGTCATATTGTTAAAAACACCTCAATGAAGTCCTTGCTGCAAGAACTTCATAAGCAGACCTTAGTAGTGGATTTAGCCCAAGCCCAAGCAGACAGGCCTCAGCTTGGCTCCCTAGATGCTCATTGGGTGGACGACACATGCTTTGAAGTAGATGTGGAAAAAGGTACCGCTATCAACGATTTGTTTGAAGTTTTTAACCAGCAAGACATATCGGTAAGTGGCATTCGTCCTAAATCAAATCGTCTAGAAACATTATTTGTAAATGCGGTAAGGAAATAACCATGAATACTTTTATCGCAAGTTATTACATCGCGTTTAACACCATATTATTTAAAGAAGTTCGCCGTTTTATGCGAATTTGGCAGCAAACTTTATTACCACCAGCCATAACAATGACTTTATATTTTATAATATTTGGCAGTTTGATTGGTTCTCGTATTGGTGAAATGTCAGGGTTGAATTACATGTCATTTATCATGCCTGGTTTGATTATGATGAGTGTTATTAATAACTCATATTCAAACGTATCAAGTTCGTTTTTTAGTAATAAATTTCAGCGCAGCGTAGAAGAGTTGTTAGTGGCACCAGTGCCTAACTCGGTGATTCTTTGGGGCTATGTATTTGGTGGAGTTACCCGCGGTATTTTAACCGGTATTATTGTCACTATTGTGGCATTATTTTTTACTGATGTGAGCGTATTTAACTTTTGGGTATTAACGTCGATAATACTATTAAGCTCAATACTTTTCTCATTGGGTGGTTTTATTAATGCACTGTATGCCAATAAATTTGACGACGTTAGTATTGTCCCCACTTTTATATTAACGCCACTAAGTTACTTGGGTGGAGTATTCTTCAGCACAGACTTACTGCCAGCAGGGTGGCAAGTAGTGGCACAGTTTAACCCTATTTTGTACATGGTGAACGGATTTAGATACGGTATGTTGGGCGTTAGTGACGTGAGCTTATATGCATGCTACAGCATCTTAATAGGCACCATTTTTGTTTTATATTGTTATAGCATGTGGTTGTTAAAACGCGGTAAAGGAATTCGTCAGTAATGCATGAAAATTCATTGTTAGGTAAAAAATCCGATTATAAATCGGAATACGATTCAAGTCTTATATACCCAATTTCACGTGCACACAATCGTGAAAAGTTGACAATACCTAAGAACAAAGTCAATAACGATTTACCTTTTTTTGGCATCGATATATGGACAGGTTTCGAAATCTCTTGGTTAAATCAAAAGGGCAAGCCACAAGTTTTCATAGCCGAATTTTTAATCCCAGCTGAATCTAAAAATATAGTGGAATCAAAGTCATTTAAATTGTATTTAAATAGCTTTAACCAAACTAAGTACGACTCAAAATTAAACGCTCATAAAGCTATGGTGAAAGATTTGTCAGAGGGCTTTGGTGCTGATATTGAAATTAAATTGTTTGATGTAATGGACTATCCGCTAAATCACGCAAACGTAGGCGATAACATCGATCACCTAGACGTTGAGGTAAATGATTATAAGCCCAATGCCAGTTTGCTAGCTGTTAGCGATCAATTGATAGAAGAAACACTTAACAGCCATTTACTGAAAAGTAATTGCCCTGTGACTAATCAACCCGATTGGGGGACTTTAGTTATTGATTACACCGGGTCAAAGATAAACCAGCAAGCGCTTTTGAAATATATTATTAGTTACCGCGACCACGACGACTTCCACGAGCACTGCACAGAGCAAATTTTCTGTGACTTACTCAGTGCAGGCGATTTTCAATCGTTAACGGTCAGTGCTCGTTATACACGTCGAGGAGGCTTAGACATAAATCCCACAAGAAGCTTGAGCCCCATAACCAATAAAACGTTAATTGGTCGCCTAGCAAGACAATAGACTTTGAGCAGGCAATTAGGCCAATAGCCCCTAATTGCCCAGCAGATTCAGACAACAAACTCACTTAACTCCCCTAGAAAGTTAACAGCAGGCTGCTTACAGATGATTCAGCCCATAACCCTACCCAATGCCTGTGATTCCTCATTAATATTGCAGCAGGCTGCTTGCAGTCATTTTACCAGTAATACCCTGAACGATTCACTCAATTGAGAATAGTTCTCATATAAGTTGACAAGCCCCAAGCAAGTCTATTAAATGATAATTATTCTCATTTAAGGCTTGGAAAGAATATGATTCAACAGCGCAGGGTTCAAGATATCCTAAACCAATGGGAAACCTCAACATTAGAAGCAGATGCGTCTTACCACAGGCAAGAACTAAAGTTGGCCAGCAAACAGTTTTGTAAAACTGTGGATATAGTTGAGCCTTGGTTAGACCGTGAGCATAAAGAACGCCAGCGCATCATGCGATTTTTCGTTCTGTCTTGTCATAACGCCGCTCATGTTTTATCTAAGCAAGGGAAGCATAAAGAAGCTGAATATTATTATAGCCACGCCCATTTTCGCTTGCTAAGCCTAATAGGCAGCTACGAAAAGCCTAACCGCTTACTTGATGGAATTCTGATTGAACTTAAATGCACATTCACCCAGTTAAAATGCTATTTAATTAGAAAAGACAAGTGCGCACTAGCCGATGACGTAAGGTCAGAAAGTGTAAGGATAATAAGACAAAGGTATTCGGAATACGTAGAAGATGTGTTTAAGGCATAGGAATGGATACTATAAATCCTTTATATTTACTCGTAATAAATAAGGCATCTTTCGATGCCTTTGTACCCTTTCTTCTTGAGGTATTGGTTAGCCACTTGTCAGCTTAATAACAAATTGCTCTTAGTTGCTCTTCTTCAAAATCAAGATGATATTTTAAATTATGTTTTTCTACTAGTTGCATTAACTCATCACTGTTCAGCTTGTTAAGGCTTTGTGTTAATAGGGCTTGATGTACCAAAGATATTTCTTTATCCGATAAGCTATTAGCCTCTAATGGGCTAAATATTTTATTTTTAATAAGTTCATTGCGCCAAGTAGAAGAATTACTTTGTGTGATCATTATTTCTTGAACAATTGAGGATACCATTGGGTTAACATTCATATTATTTACAGCCTCTATAAATTGTCTAATTGCTTAACTTAGATGGTCGTTTTGTAATCATCCAGTAATATCATACTTTCATGAAGCTTTAATCTAAACAATTAATTTTTATAACTTTTTATTTAAAAGGAATGTAGTTGGCACGAACGTTTTTACAGTTAATATATTAAAGGTTAAAACTGATAAAAATTAAGTTTATTTTCCATGGTGTCTATGAACACTATTGCTTTAATAATAGCTTCTTGCTCATATAATACTCCTTCGATTACGAAGCTATAATAACAATAAACGAGATCAAATAATGAAAAAAATCATATTACTGATTACAACGATGCTGTTAAATTCAAGCGTATTATCAATAGAAGTAGGTGGTGTTCAATTACCAGAAAGTATCAAGGTTGACACACAATCGTTAGCTTTAAATGGTACAGGAGTGCGTAGTAAGTTTTTTATGGATATTTACGCAGCCGGTTTATACCTTTCTAAAACATCAGCTGATGCAGTTAGTATAATAGATCAAGACAAGCCTATGGCATTGCGTTTGCATATTACGTCTGGCCTATTAAGTTCTGAAAAAATGGAGGCAGCTACTCGTGAAGGCTTTGATAAAGCAACAGGTGGAAATACAGCGTCTATACAAGAAAATATTAATTCTTTTATTGAAACATTTAAACAGGAAATTATTGAAAATGACGTGTTTGATTTTATTTACACGCCACAGAATGGTGTAAATGTATTAAAGAATGGTGAATTTAAAAAGAATATTAAAGGATTAGAGTTTAAACAAGCTTTATTTGGTATTTGGTTATCTGAGGATGCAATATCGGATGACCTTAAAGAAGGTCTATTAGGTGCAATTTAATTTCTAAAAAATAACTAATAGATTTTAAAATACAGTTTGATAAGAGGCCGACTAACGGTCTTTTTTCTTAGGGACCCAATAAAACTCCATTTAGAATGATATCAGACCCTGAGGAATCAGGCTGGTACTGTGAGTAAGCACAAAACTCTCCCATCTCGCAATACACTCCGTCGTAATCAATATCTGAGCTTGCCTGTATAACTTGACCTGATGTAAGTGGAGGGGTTTGTGCTTGCCAACTATCTGATTGTGGTACAGTTCTTAAACCTGATGTTTGAAGTGCTCCACCTTCAAATATTAAGTATAAATGAGGCGCAAACTCAGGCATTTTTAACTCTGCTTGAGGATACAACTTAATAGTGGCAATGGTTTCGTTATCTAAGTTAAGTGAAACTATTTGCTGTTCTAAAAAGTTAGCTTGAGTAGTGATATTAATTTTATTGTCGTTAATTGTTACGTCCAAATGTGCTGAATTGTAGCTTACTGTTAAACTATTTTGTGCTATTTCGCCTCTAGTGATAATGTCCACTGTGCTAGTAAAATTAGCTGGAGTGTATATTTCTGTTTTACTTACCCAAGCAGAAGCGCGATTTAAATCACTGCTGTCCATCAAATTCAATAGCTTTGCGCTGTTTAATTTCCCCCAGCCAGATCTCTTATCAAATCCAACTTCATTCATGTCAGTTGTAATAGCCTGACTCGCAATTAATTGATTTAACTGTTTAGCATCGAGTGCGGGTAGGTAGGAACGGACAATCGCCAGTAGACCTGTAACATGAGCTGTGGCCATAGATGTTCCAGAAATACTTCTCCAAGAAGACTGTCTGCTATCATAATAATTCTGCTTAGAACCAATAGCTGACAAGCTATAAACACCATCATTACAAGAGTTCTCTAAGCAATAACCACCAGGTGCTACTAAATCTATAAAGGCACCCGAATTTGAATATGGAGTAATAGCATCAAACTTATCAGTTGCACCTACGGCAATTACATCTTTGTAAGCAGCAGGGTAGTTAACCTTTTCCTCTCCTTGATTACCTGCAGCAGCGACAATTATTGCACCACTATCAATTACTTCATTGATAGTGGCCTGTTCAGCTACACTAAATTGAGAACCGCCTAAGCTTAGATTTATAATGTCGGCAGGTTTATCAGGTAGCCGCCCCGAGTCGTTATTTAAACCAGCTGCGTAACGTAAAGCCTGTATTAAGTCATAACTGGTACCGCCATTTAATCCTAAAACTCTTAGCGGCATTATCTCAGCGCCCCATGCAATGCCTTGCATGTAATGAGTGTTATTGGTTTGAGACGGTTGTGCGGCAATAATACCAGTCACATGGCTCCCATGATAACTTAAACTACTATCTCCAAGGTCAGATGGGTCACTGTCCCAACCGTCACTATCACCGCTGTTAATGGGATCTGAAATAAAGTCATATCCACTATGAGTGATCAAACCTTCTAGATTACTGTGCTGTAGATATAGTCCTGTATCCAAAACTGCAACCGTGGTTCCAGCTCCAGGTAATTGACCTCGGGCAGCAAGTGGTGTCCATAGTTGCTCTATTTTTTGCTGCTCAAGTGGCCATTGCAGTGTATTTGAGTTAAATGCTTTTCGATAATAATTAAAACTAACTGACTTAACATTAGCTTGTCTTATTAGATCAGATCGAGCTTGGGTCAATGACCTAGAAGAACGCGATGCAATAGGATTGTTTATTCTGGGATCTGAAATATCAACCAGTTCTGGGCTGTTAGAGCCCTCCCATAGAATAATAAGTTTTCCGGGTTGATAGTTTTGAGGTATGAACGATTCTTCTGCTTCAATGTGAATAATATATTGGGCTTTATTATAGAATTGATTAAGTTTTATGTTAAGTTGAAATTGACCTGCACTCATTTTGTTACTAGGAATTGTCAATTCAGTATTGATATTATACGCAGATGCAATGTTACTCATCGCTAGGTCAGAAGAAGAGAAAGAGTCGGACATAGTATTTCTAGAAAGTAATTCAGTATCAATTTGACCTTTAATCACTTCAATTCGGATATGGTCACCGTAACTTAAGTTTATTAAAAACTTATCAACGGTATCACCGTCAGCACATAATCTACCAGCTTGACAGGCATTTTTGGCTAATACTAAACCCGTTAATGAAACCGGGCTGGTTAAAATTTGGGGAGTTATATTATTGCTTAAAAAAGATTGATTCGGGTCATTATGATCACTATCTATGGCTATATTACTTTCAGGTTGGATAATTATATTTTGGTTTTCACCATCAAATATAATTTTTATATCATGGTTTATCAATAAGTCATTTTTAGTATAACTGAGCTTCCCTAAATATTCTCCAGGGCTTAAATACTGGTGTTTAATGGAATTACCAGAAGCTTGATAGCCGTCACCAAATTCCCAACTAATATCTGCTATTTCGTCTCCCATTGAAGTCATATTGAAATGTGCTTCAAGCGGACCCAGATAACTAATCTCAATCTTGGTTTCACTAGTGGGCTCTGATGGGTTAGAACCCATGCAGCCCGATAAAGTAAGGGTAGCTACAATTATGCTATATATAACGGCTTTCATGCGACTCAATTGAATGCCAAATTTAATTTATATTTTAAGTGTAATCGTTAATTAAATATTCGTAGGAAGGGTTCTATATTTTTTTGGATTCGATATGGTTTTTTTTATAGCTAATTACACTAACCATAAAAATATATATCTATAGTTTTAATATTTATCTATATGAGAGATTAATTTATATTTTTTAAGATTATATTTGACAGGAGTTATTAACAGGCTAGTGCCATTTTCTTAAGGTAGTTTCTAATACATCTATAGTGATAGGTTTTGATAGGAAATCATTCATGCCTACTTTTATACATTCGGTTTTTTCGGCTTTAGTAGCACCAGCTGTTAATGCAATAATAGGCAGGTTAACCCATTGAGAACGCATTCTTATTTCACTTGTAGCTTCAAATCCATCTAATATAGGCATTTGACAATCCATAAGTATTAAATCATATTTACTTTTTTTGAGAGATTCGATAGCCTCTTTGCCATTGTTAATAATATCAAAAGAATAGCCAAGTTTCTTAAGCATAGCGCTAATGACTAATTGATTTGTTTTATTGTCCTCTGCAACTAAAATTCGAACATCAGATACAGAGTTATAAGATGTGGCTATTTTTATTTCACTTTCTTTTGGAAGTTTGCCTGATTTTAAAACTATGTCAAAAATAAAGCTTGAACCCTTACCATATTGACTTTGTGCAAAAATGGTTCCTTGCATAAGCTCAACTAAGCTTTTACTAATTTGTAGGCCTAGACCTGTGCCACCATATTTTCTAGTAGTTGATGAGTCCACTTGAGTGAATGCTTCAAATAGTGTTGGTAGTTTGTCATTAGGGATGCCAATCCCAGTGTCAGTAACGGTAAATTGAATGCGTAGGTTAGGTGAAAATTCTAAGGCCTTTACCGTTATAAATATCCCTCCAGATTCAGTGAACTTTATGCTATTTCCTACAAGGTTTATTAAAATTTGTTTCAATCTTAAAGGATCACCTTTTAAAAATTCAGGTAGCATAGGATCAACAGAAAATTTATAGTCTAGGTTTTTATCTTTTAGCTGAGCAATGAACAAACCATTAAGTGACTGCCCAAGGTCACTTAAGCAAAAGTCAGTATTTTCTAATTCTAGTTTACCTGCCTCTATTTTTGAAAAGTCTAAAATGTCATTAATAATAGCCAGAAGTGCTTCACCTGAATTTTGAATAGTTTTTACATATTGAGACTGGCTTTCTTCCATTTGGCCTTGTGACAGTAAATCGGCTATACCAATAATGCCATTTAACGGGGTTCTTATCTCATGACTCATATGGGCTAAAAATTTAGACTTTGCTTCTGAAGCTGCAGCCGACGCTTTGGAGTCTTGTTCTGCCAGCATAATCTGTTTTTGCAAGTCAGCAGCATGCCTAATATCGCGGTATGAACGAAGCGCGTTTAGCAGTGCCATTCTTAGTTTGTGAGCCGTTAGTTCGGTTTTACTTAAATAATCATTTATATCGTAATCTTTGAATACAGATTCTTCTGGTGCAGCCCCTGGCTGCCCAGTGCGAACAATCAAGCGGATTTCATTATTGTTACATTCGTTACGAACATAGTTAACCAGATCAAGACCTGCGTGGTCGGTTTCCATGACCACGTCAACTAATGCGGCTGCTACGTTAGAGTGAGTTATCAAATAGTCCATAGCTTCTTTAGCGCTCATGGCACTAACAAGCCGAATAGGTGCACCTTCAAAGCTAAAACCTCTTAGCACCATTTTAGTGAGCTGATGAACATATTCATCATCATCTACTACTAGTACTAGGTATTCTTTACCATCTTGTCTGTCTGGGAGTTTTACAAGTGAGCTGTTGTCTGGCTCTTCGCCAAATAAAAGCTCATTATTTGCACTCATTTAAATCTCCATTGAGCAGTTTGAATCCACAGGACTTTAGTATAGCTGTTAAGGGCTTTAGCAATTAAATATAGATATACTGCTTTCGACTTAAATATATATTCTTCATACCTTAACACTATATGAAAAGGTTGACTTATTGTTGGTGGAGTTTTTACAAAAATAGCCCAATCAATAGGTTGATTCGGCTATTTTAGATAAATTTAAAAAACTACTTTTGTTTGGTTTTTTCTTTACTTTTGTCCGAATCTTTAGCGTGGTCGTCGTGATCTTCTTCATTGCCGATTTCTGCTATATCCCTTAATCGTTCTAGGACTTTATAGTTGATACTGCCCCTTGGAAAATTGCCACGCTTGCTAATTTCACCCGCTTTTTTATCCATCATAATTTCTAGTGCCTGATCAACACTACTGATGCCATAGATGTGAAAGTTTCCTTTGGCAACAGCTTCAACAACTTCTTTTTTAAGAACAAGGTGTTTGACGTTAGATGCAGGCAGTAATACACCTTGTTTGTTGTTTAATCCTCGCGCTTTACATATGGCAAAAAAGCCTTCAACCTTTTCATTAATGCCGCCAACGGCTTGGACTTCGCCATACTGGTTGATAGACCCAGTGACGGCCAAACTTTGATGAATAGGGGTATGACTCAATGCACTTATTAACGCACATGCCTCTGCTAGCGAAGCGCTATCTCCGTCTATATAGCCGTAGCTTTGCTCCATTGCAATAGATGCCGAGACCTCTAAGGGAAACTCTTGGGCATAAGTATGACCAAGGTAACCTGTTAAAATCATTACACCTTTAGTGTGGATATTTTGGCCGAGATTGGCTTCACGTTCAATGTCCACAATACCGCGGCCACCAGGGTAAACCGTGGCGGTAATTCTAGCTGGGGCGCCAAAAGATGCATCACCAATTGACAGTACGGTTAGACCATTAATTTTACCAATGGCTTCACCACTGGTATCTATAAGAATAGTGCCGTCCAGAATGTCATCCAAAATTTCTTGTTGAATGCGACCACTGCGTTGTTCTTTGGCATCTAGGGCGCGGCTCACATGAACTTCAGAAATTAAATCGTCTTGTGCCATTTTACGCACAAATTCGGCTTCGGCTAATAGCTCAAATAAGTCACCAATGCGGGCTGTTAGGTGACGTTGATCTTCTGCGAGCCTAGCACTTTGCTCTATGAAGCGAATGACGCCATTGCGAGTAATAGCGGCATATTTTTTTTCAATACAGCGGCTATGAAGTAATCTCGCAAACGATTCAATGTGCTCCTGATTACACTTTAAGTGATCATCAAAATCGACCAGTACTCTAAACATATCGTTAAAGTCATCGTCTAAATCTTGCAGCAAGTAATATGTGCTGCGAGATCCAATAAGAATAATCTTGATGTCTAAAGGTAGCCATTCAGGGTTTAGTGTGGTTGTGCTTACCATGCCCATTTCACTATATGGACTTTCTATTTTTAATTGCCTTGAAGAAAGTGCACGTTTTAATGCATCCCAAACGAAGGGTTCGTGTAGTAGCTTTTCAGCATCTACAATTAAATAACCACCGTTTGCCAAATGCAGGGCTCCAGGGCATATCTTTCGATAATGAGTAACCAATGCACCTTGGTCGCTAGAGTATTCGATACGACCAAATAGGTTTGCGTAACTAGGGTGCGATTCGTAAATTACTGGTGTACCAGAATCACTTTGGCGACTTACTAACAAATTAGGTAGATATGTTTCTTCTAAAAATAAACGTTTAGCGCTGTCTTCACGACTCTCCAAAATACGATCATCGGTAAGCTCTGCAATGACTGTTTTATGTAAATTTTTCTTTACATTTTCTAAATAGTGCAACACATCTGAAACATCGCTATAACGTTTTTGTAGCGGCTCTAATAACGGTGTGACAGAATCGTCGATTGTATTTTGGTTTAACTTTTTTAACGCTTCATTGGCTTCACGCTTCCATTGTGGCAACGGAATTAAACCTTCATTTAACTGACCTTCTAACGCATGAATATTTTGGTGATAAGCATCTCGTTGTTCTTCATTCATTAACGCAAATTCTGTTTCCTCCATAGTTTTACCATCTTTCATGGGTAAAAAACTAATAGAGGCTGTGTCGCGATACATAGCGACATTCAACTTTAAAGCTGACTGTTCAATGCGATCAATAACCTTGTCATATTTTAGATTAAAGTCTCGATCAATTAGGCTTTTTTTCTGTTGGTAAGTCGGGTGCTCAAAAGCAGTAGGGAAGGTGGCCAATAAATTATCTATTAAGTTAGACAGGTCTTCTTTTAATAGTCGACCTTGTCCGGCTAATAATTCAAGTTTCAATGGTTCACGGTTATTTTCAAAGTTATTTACATAAACCCAGTCACTGGGACTGCTTTGACGCTTAGCTTCACTTTTTAAATATTCAGTGACGTAAGAGCTCCGGCCTGTGCCTGAGTCTCCCATTACATAAACATTATAGCCAGGTCGGTCCATGGCTACACCAAATTGAATAGCACTGACAGCACGATCTTGTCCTAGTACGCCTTGATAGGGTGCTAGCTCATTAGTTGTTTCAAATGGTAGGAACGAATCTGATATTTGAATAGACAATTGATCAGGTGACAGAGAAGGGTGAATCGCTTTGCTCATTAAAAAAAAAACTCCTATTAAGTGCTGCAAACCTTAGGGGTAAATGCCCCTTTGGGCAAGACAAATTCTGATGTTTTATTAAATTAATAGACGGAGTGGGACAATTATGAGCGATCAGATATTTTTATTTGACTAATTAACGATGACAGGTCATAGTTAATTTTGTGTTTTACTAAAATCAAGGAAGCTTTATGGGCGTGCATTTAGAAGATCGCACTACGATCGACATGTTCACCGACAGGCAGAAAGGCCGACCGCGTTCAAATCCTTATCCACGAGAAGTTCAGCTAAGGATTAATAAGCGCGAGCAGCGCACTCGGGATAAGAATAAGGGTATGCGCAGAATGGAGGTGAAAATGCCTCAAGACCTAGTGGAAAAACTTGATCAATATGCCGAACAGTTTGAATGTACTCGGACCGAAGTAGTTGAGTTGTGCATCGCTGACTGGTTTGTGGCACAGGAAGAGAATATTCAGGAAGGTTAATATTTCCAGGTGCTGTTTGCGCAGAAGAGCTGTTAGTAAATAATATTTTTTAGTGGTGCGTTTTTTTGGTCTGCATTGGCGAGTAGGGTGGCATATACGGATGCCTACAATCCCCCTTTAGCTGAGGTGAGGACAAAACGAGCCTATAGCGGCAACGACCATAAAAAGCGGCAAGGATTTAACAACACAGAAGCGGCATAAATTACCGCTTTTGTGCGGTCATTCCTTAACCTGAAGTGGAGGAATTGGTCGTTCTTGATACACATTAAAGCGCTGGGTTTTTGACTTTACCGAATTAATCAGAGCGAAGTTATCCCATAAGTAAGGTAATGGCATTAGGAATTACTATGTCCATATTACTTGTTCTGGTGTATCTGACACTGATGCTTCATATTGCAAGCATCGATAAATAGGTTTCAACAGACGAGTATCAATCGTTATTTACGCCTGTATTATCTTTTTTGAAAGGGCGCAGCATCTAATGCTTTAGGATTAAATAGCCTATAAGTACTGGTTGTTTGTTTTTTTGGCACAGTTCTAGCTAAGTAACTGGCAGAATTAACCTAAAGGACAGAATTATGACACCGTCAATTGATCCTATTAAAACCCAGCAAGCTAAAAGTCAAGTCACTGGCATATATGATTGGAATGCACTGGTATCTTCGGCGCAATCTGCCGGAAAGCCGTCATCAAACCCTATTATGGGTTGTTTAAATTTTCTAAACCGCTTTATAACCCACGAATCACTTTATGGTGACTCTGAAGGTGCGCGGGAAATGTCTAAAGTATTATTACTGCTTCAATCCGTCGATAGCCCAGTGAGCTTCGCGCAGCAACAGCAAACACGTAAGAGTTATGGATACGCGTGTTCTTATTTAGAAATTCTTAATGAGACAGAAGCTCCTTTCGATGTTTGCTTCGAGTTTGAAAGGCTTTGTCATGTATTGGAAACATTGGTTCGCATTCGCCAGCAAGCTGTCTTGGGTGTTCAGTGTTCATTTGGACATTTGCATCAACAGCTGACTCAAGCCTCTAGTTTTGGAACTTTTGCTGTGTAAAACGATTTGAGTTTAATGATTGAAATCACATCTAAATGCGACAATTACATCATTAAGTAACACATTGTTCCCTCTAACTCCTTGCATGTTGTGGCTGTACCTTTTATAAAGGCCAGCTACTCTTCTAAATATGTATGATTTTATGTCTAGTTTCGTCGATTTTTATCGCAATTCTATCCTCCACAGCCCAAAAATAAGCCTCTTAGTAGCTTCAATTATTGTTACGCTAGTTTCTTTGGGTGCCTACAAATTTGAGCTAGATGCGTCAGCGGAGTCCTTAGTTTTAGAAAATGACCAAGACTTAGTTAATTATCGCACGGTTGCTGAACGCTTTGGCAGCAGTGAAACTTTAATCGTTACGTTCACTCCCCCTTGGCCTTTGTTTTCAGAAGAGTCTTTAAGTCTGTTGAAATCTTTACGCGATGAATTGAAAGCTTTACCCAGAGTGGAGTCGGTTAATTCTTTATTAGACGTTCCTCTATTAGAAAATCCACCAGTGCCTGTTGTGGACCTCTTAGATAATATTAAAACGCTAGAAAGTCCAGATGTTAACGTTAAGCTAGCTAAGCTAGAGCTAATTAATAGCCCCTTGTATAACAACATGCTGTTAAATTTAGATCAAAATACAACCGCCATTCAAATTAATCGACCCTTCGATCAAGCTCATCGTGATCTTACAAAATCCAGAGAAGAGCTTTGGGATAAAAGAGCAGATCAAGGTTTAAGTTCTGATGAGGATGAAATGCTGGGGCGTTTGAATAAATCTATTAAGCAATTAAATGCTTACAACTCTCAAGTTTTACACGAAGACATAAAAGTAATACGTCAAGTATTGGTGCCTTACAAGCAGCAAGCAGAGATCTATCTTGGTGGCGTGCCAATGATTGCAGACGACATGATTACTTTTGTTGAAAGCGATATGTATACCTTCGGTATTGGAGTATTTGTATTTTTAGTTTTTACACTACTGTTTCTATTCAGGCGCATTCGTTGGGTATTTATCGCCTTGGCTTGTTGCACGTTAACGGTGACGGTAATGATCGGAATATTGGGTTTATTTAATTGGCGCGTCACCGTTATTTCCAGCAACTTTGCTAGCCTGTTACTCATTATGACTATGTCCATGTGTATACACCTTATCGTTCGTTATAAAGAGGCCTACGCAGATAGTCCCGATGCTACCCAAAAAGAATTGGTAAAAGAAACAATAAATCATATGTTTAAGCCTTGTTTTTATATGGCACTAACAACCATGGTGGCTTTTAATTCGCTTATTTTTAGTGGTATTAGGCCAGTAATAGATTTTGGTTGGATGATGGCTACGGGTGTGATGGTTGCCTTAGTTCTTGTTTTTGTATTTTTCCCAATCTTCTTATTAATTTTTGGCAAACGCACAGAATCAATATCGGGCAGTAACCATAGTCCTGTAACCAACTTTTTTGCATGGTTAACTTTGCGTCATAGCGGCAGCATGATTGCCGCGAATGTAGTATTGGCTGTTGTTGTATTACTTGGACTAGGTCGGCTTGAAGTTGAAAACAGCTTTATAGATTACTTTGATAAATCCACTGAGATTTATCAAGGCATGAAGGTAATTGATCAGCGCTTAGGAGGCACTACGCCGTTAGAGGTGATAATTAATTTTCCAGAATTAAATATGGGACCTTCAGCGAATGACGATTTTGAAAGCGATGGCTTTGAAGATGACGGTTTTGGCGATGATGACTTTGGCGAAGAAGCTAGCCCAGAAGATTCAAGTAAATATTGGTTTACGGCGCAGAAAGTTAAACAAATTACTAAAGTGCATCAGTTCTTAGATCGTCAGCCAGAAATTGGAAAAGTGACGTCGTTGTCTACTATGGTCCAAGTAGCTGAGAAAATTAATGGTGAACCATTGGGAAGTTTTGAATTGGCACTTTTATATAGTGCCATCCCCCCCGATTTTAAAGCGATTGTACTTGACCCTTATGCATCTCCTGAACACAATCAGGCTCGTATCAGTATGCGTATTTACGATACTTTGCCTAATTTAAAGCGCGCTGAATTATTACAACGAATTGAAACAGGACTGAAAGAAGAACTGAGCTTAGAAGAAGACGAATACATGATAGCTGGAATGATGGTGCTGTATAATAACATGCTACAAAGCTTGTTTACTTCGCAAATTTTAACGCTAGGTGCTGTGTTTATTGGTATTATGCTAATGTTCACATTTTTGTTTCAGTCTTGGAAAGTGGCTGCTATTGCACTGGTACCAAACTTATTAAGTGCTGGCGCTGTGTTAAGTGTAATGGGTTGGGCAGGTATACCGTTAGACATGATGACTATTACCATCGCGGCTATTACCATTGGTATAGCAGTGGACGATACCATTCACTACATACATAGATTCAAAGAAGAGTTCGCATCATGTAAAAATTATAAGCATGCGATTAAGCGTTGCCATGACTCAATTGGTAAAGCAGTTTATTATACATCGTTAACCGTAGTGGTTGGCTTTTCAATCTTGTCGTTAAGTAATTTTATACCCACTATATACTTTGGGTTGCTAACGGGCATGGCCATGTTAATAGCGTTAGTTCAGGTGCTAACATTATTGCCAGGGTTGTTCATAGTATTTAAACCGTTGGGCCCAGAAGTTCACGGTACCTGCTCTGAAATGTTTAAAGACCAAGAGGATCCAGAAGAGGATAATAAGTAGGGTGTTAATTAGAAATCAATTCTAATAGAAGATTTACTTTACCGGTGTATTAAGCGCTTTGCGTTAATACACCGCACCCAGCCTTAGCCCTTTTTAAGTCCAATCCAACGATTAACTTGTTGCTCTAGCAATAAAAGCGGCAGCGGCCCTAGATTTAAAATTAACCCATGAAACTCGGGTAAGTTAAACTTCCTACCTAATTGCTCTTCGGCATGATCTCGTAATTCTATTATCTTTAACTGCCCAATTTTATAAGCAGTAGCTTGCCCCGGCATCACCAAGTAGCGCTGTATAGCGTTAAGTGAATCAGCTTCACTAAAAGGTGTATTGGCCAATCTAAAGGCCAATGCTTGCTGTATGTCCCATTCAAGGCTGTGTAAGCCTGTATCAATAACTAACCGGTTAGCACGCCACAGTTCCATTAACAAGCGCCCGTATTCATTCCATGGCGTCTGGTAGCCCCCAAGTTCTTTGCCCAAACGTTCGGCATACAATCCCCAGCCTTCACTATAGGCGGTAAAATTGTTACGACGTCTAAACTCAGGGATCGATCGACTGGATATGGCGTAAATACTTTGTAGGTGATGCCCTGGTAAAGTTTCATGATAGGCCAATGCTTCAAATTGAAACTTTGATATTTTGTTAAGCTTGCTTAAATTCATGTAATAGCGGCCTGGTCGTTTGCCGTCATCGCTGGCGCTTTGGTAAAAAGCCACTGGCGCACTGGCTTCTCTAAACGCTTCTACCGCTTTTACTTCCATGGGTATAATTGGAATATTTGAAAATGCGTTATGCAGTTGTTTATTCATCTTTCGAATATACATTTTAGAATCGCTAATAGCTTGTTGACCATCTATGTAAAACGCACTGGGATGGCTGCGTGTGAATTCAAATAACGACTCAATATCTGTAAAATTAAGCTGCGGCAGTAAGTCTGTTATTTGCTGCTTTATGGCGGTAATTTCTGTTAATCCAAGGTTATGAATTTGTTCGGCATTTAATTCTGTAGTGGTGGCAGCTTGTAAACGTAAATTATAATAAGTTACGCCGTTATCAAACTGATGAAAACCAGTATCTTTACCTGCTTTGGCTGAGCTTTCTTTTAGGTAGGTAATTAATTTTTCATAAGCTGGTTTATAGTTCCTTTTTAAAGCTCTTTTAAGGCCTTGGGTTAAAACTTTTTTACTTGAATCATACATACCAAGCGCTTCAACTTTGTTCAAAAAATCAGCCCAAATAATATGGTGAGTGTTACTTTTATCTAATGGGTAGCCTTTAAGCTGATCTTGACTGGCTTTAATAACCAAGTCGTATACAAACTTAGGTGGATTAATTCCCAGTGCCTCTCGTGCTTTAAGTTGTTTTATTAATTCATTAAAAAGCGGTTGTACACCTCGTATTCTAGCTAAATAGTCACGGGCATCTTGAATATTATCAATTTGATGAATGTTAAGCATGAAGGTGGGCACCTGCGTATGCAGTCCATGCATTTGATTTAACGGATAGTTTAGACGCTCGTAAGGTTCAAATTCTATACTTTGCTCTAAGTCATATATAAGTACATCTAGACTTAACGCTTGCTGGTATTGTAATGCGTCTTTTTCAATGGCTTTAGCATCATGTAAAAACAATGCGACTTCTTTATTTTGCTGTTGATTAAATTCCTCTGACAAATCATTCCATTGATCGTAGTTAGTCTTTTTACCGCGGTACGACTGCGACATGGGGCTGCTGTCTAGTTGCCACTTTTGAAAGGTATCTAACAACAGGGTTAGTTGTCCAGTAGCCTGTAATTGTTGTTGGCTAGAAAATTCGGGCGCTATTATTTGAGGTTTTTGATTGCTTTGGCAGCCGATTAGTAGCAGAAGGCTACTAATCAATGTGGTTACCTTAAATATCGATGAAGCTGTTTTTACTATCGTTGTGTTCATTTAAAAAGTCCGGAATTACGAGCTACTAGAAATGCGGTTTGAAACTGATTGAAAAAGTTTAACAGGTCTTGGGCACTTTTCACTTGGTTTTGTTCATAAAGCCAATAAGAAAAAGTTTCGATGGTGCTCAGTCCATTCTCAGTTTGATTACGCCTTAATTTGTATTGACTAACAGGCCTTGTTTTTGAGTCAGATGGATAAATAGAGTGCGCTGAAATGGCATATTTAGGCAGTTTGTGTAGCCAAGGGCTTTGGTTGAGTATTTTTCTAGATTCTTGCCAAGTGGCATCAATCCATAAATAACCTCTTGGAACTGAGGTTTTATCTTTATTTAAGGCTTGCTGAAAATTGTCCGATGTAAGGCTGCTTTTATTATCAGCAGGGTATAGTAATACATAGTCTTCAAACTGTAACTCTAACTGTTCGTTTTTTAAGCGATGCCATGGGGTGCTAGGAATATTTAAACAGTGTTTTAACAGGCGGCCGCTGCTGTTTCTACGTTCTAATTCTCTTGGATGAAATAATATATGGGTGTTAGCCTTTAGTGTTAAAGACGGTGCAAGATGGCATAAGCAGTTATCGCTTGGGAGAGTACAGTGGACGCAGAAGCTTATGTTTTGAAGTTTGTTTTGCACTTTCTTAATTGATCTCTTTTATTATGAGTGAAAAATGATTAACGTGTCATTAGATACTTAAGAATTCGATTCAGGACAATTGTATGTTAGCAAAAATAGTCACGATCTTTTTACTTTTTACGGTTTCAATTTCAACGCTTGCTTTAGATAGCCTGCCAAACAGCTATGAAAAGCTAAGCTCCACTAGGGAAGTAAACGACCACTGGGTCATTTTAGGGGCAATAGAACGTATCACAGGGGCTGTTCAGCCAGAAGCCGATGTCCGCTTGTCTGGTAAACTAACCAATTGGCTATGGAAAATTCCAGGTGGTCACGACGTTCAAAACAGCTTTGGCTTTGTTAAAGACCAAATGTCTGACTCCGTAGTGACGCTGTTTGAATGCGAAGGCCGAAACTGTGGTTTAAGCAATGATTTCGCAAACCAAGTGTTTTCGGAGTCGATACTTAACGGCCGAAACAGCGAGCAAAAATACTGGGTGGGTTTTGACCCGAATAAAAACACATTATGGCTAGCTTACGGCTCTGAGCGAAGTAACCAGCGTGTATACTTATATGCGGAAAAATTAGTTCTAACAGTTCAACAAGCATCCCAACTATCTGATTTAGTTAACAGTGGCGAAATGAAAGCGTTTTTAGACAAGGGCTACCAAATTATAAAACCTCTTGGAGAGCTGCCTGCACGGTTGTCTTCATTAGAAATTGATAAGTTGAAGCGGGTCTTAAAAGATTACCCCACCCAAAAGTTTGCATTGGTGGTACACCGTTACAGCGATATAGAAAACCAGCGCTTGGTAAATCAAACGCAAAAAGAAGCACAATCTATCTTAGAGCAAATTGCTGAGCAAGGTGGCTTTATGCAGCACCTGTATGCCCACGGTGCAGGGGCAATGTTTCCAAGAGATGGTCAAGGTGGTCGAATCGAACTGGTGGAATTAAAGCTCCGTTAACTTACAGAGATAAGAGAGTAGAATGTCTAAGTCAATCTCCCTAGTATTGGGCAGTGGTGGTGCAAGAGGATATGCACACATTGGTGTGATCAGAGCTTTAGAGGAAAGCGGTTACGAGATCAAAGGTATTGCTGGGTGTTCAATGGGTGCGCTTATTGGTGGATTTTACGCTGCGGATAAGCTGAACGAATTTGAATCTTGGGCCAGATCGTTAACGTATTTAGACTGTATTAAGCTTATTGACTTAAGCTTTTTAAGTGACGGTGCCATTCGAGGTGATAAATTATTTAAGGTTCTAGCTGAAATTCTAGGTGAGATTGAGATACAAGACCTCGCTATGCCATTTACGGCCGTTGCCACAGACTTAACAAATCAAAAAGAGGTGTGGTTCAATTCTGGATCTCTTGAAAGAGCCATTAGGGCATCTTGCGCGATACCTTCATTGATTTTACCTGTAGTAATGGATAATCGAGTATTAGTAGACGGTGGAGTATTAAATCCACTGCCTATTGCTGCCAGTGTTCCGATTCAAGCAGACGCTATTATAGCGGTAGATCTGAGTGCTGAAGTGCCAATGCCTGGGGGGCAAGTGATAGAAACTGAGCTTGAGTTAGCTTCTAAAAAAGCTGAAAAATCCCAATGGTTTTCTCATTTTACGCAGAAAGCTTTTAGTTTATTTGATAAAAAAGAACAGCCGGCAGAAGTCGTCCTAGAAGCCAACTTGGGTAAATTAGGCATAATGTATGAAATGTTTGAAACCATGCAAGCTTCGCTTACCCAGTATAAAATTGCAGGCTATCGACCAGACCTACTCATCAAGATTCCTAAGCTCTCTGCCAAAGTCTATGAGTTTTATAACGCCGAACAGCAAATTGATTTAGGCTATAAAATTGCTCAGCGAGCGCTTGAAGCCTATGAGCGTGGCGAAGCCAATACTTACGGTCAAATCTAATAGCCAGCCTCTATAACAGTCAAACAACTAATTGCATGCTTAGCTTGCTATAGTCAGCTAGGGCGCAACTCAGTAGTATAGCCACAATTATCCGTTTATACCGAGCACTCTCGTGATTTCACCATACCAGCAAGCCATTGATCAGTTACATTCCATTCAAGATTGGATTCGCTTTGCCGCAAGCGAATTTGAACGCAACGGCCTTTATTATGGCCATGGTACCGACAACCCATGGGACGAAGCCGTATTATTAGTAACGGCTAGCCTGTGCTTGCCTACAGATTTAAACTTGCAATATGGTAGCTGTGGCTTAATAGACGATGAAAAAGTATTACTCGCAGAGCGCATTCAGCGCCGCGCACAAGAGCGCATACCGGTTGCCTACATTATTAATCAAGCTTGGTTTTGCGGCTTACCGTTTTATGTTGACGAAAGAGTATTGGTTCCTAGGTCGCCATTGGCCGAAATTATTCAAAACCGAGTAAGCCCATGGATGGATGGCCGTGATCCAGTTAGAGTTTTAGACTTATGCTGCGGCAGCGGCTGCATTGGCATTGCTGCGTTACAAGTGTTTCCCGGCGCACAGCTAGATCTGGCTGACTTGTCACGCGATGCGTTAGATGTGGCAGAGATTAATATCGACAACCACAACCTTTGGGATCAAGTGGCTGCAATAGAGTCTAACTTGTTTGATAATCTGACCTCAGGATACGACCTTATTTTATCTAACCCACCATATGTAGACGCAGAAGACTTGGCAGATATGCCCGCCGAGTATCATCACGAACCTGAAATGGGCTTAGGCAGTGGCGAAGATGGTCTTGATATAACTCGTCAAATACTGGCTAAGGCTGCACAGTACCTAAACCCCAAAGGAGTGTTAGTGGTGGAAGTAGGTAATTCATGGATCCACCTACAAGCCAGCTATCCAAATGTACCATTTACATGGGTAGAGTTCGAAAATGGCGGTGACGGGGTATTTGTATTTAGCAAAGAGCAGCTAGACCAATATTTTTAGCGTTTTAAAATGCTATATAGGCATCGTATCAAACAGGAAATTGGTGATATAATGCTCTTAATTCTAATTAATAAATAAAAGCAGTCGGCCCATGTCTGGTAATACATTTGGTAAAATATTTACTGTTACAACATTCGGCGAAAGCCACGGTAAGGCACTTGGCTGTATTCTAGACGGTTGCCCTCCGGGTATTGAAATTACCGAAGCAGAAATTCAAGTAGAATTAGATCTGCGTAAGCCTGGTACCTCTAAATTTACCACTCAGCGCCGTGAGCCTGACCAAGTGAAAATTCTGTCGGGGATTTTTGAAGGTAAAACAACGGGAACGCCCATTGGAATGTTGATTGAAAACACCGATCAACGCTCTAAAGATTACGGCGACATCCATAAAAAATTCCGTCCAGCCCATGCCGATTATGGCTATGCACAAAAATATGGATTCCGTGATTATCGAGGTGGTGGCCGTTCAAGTGCTCGTGAAACAGCCATGCGTGTTGCGGCAGGTGCTATTGCTAAAAAATTCTTATTAGGTAAAGGCATTCAAGTAAGAGGTTATTTATCGGCCCTTGGACCGGTTAAAGCCGAAAAATTTGACTGGGACCAAGTGCGCCAAAATCCTTTCTTTTGCCCAGACGTAGATAAGGTTTCAGAAATGGAAGACTACATGAATGCTCTTCGTCGAGAAGGGGATTCAATTGGTGCTAAAATTACTGTAATCGCTTCTGGTTTAAAGCCTGGTTTAGGCGAACCTGTTTTCGATAGATTAGACGCAGACTTAGCCCATGGTTTAATGAGCATTAATGCTGTTAAAGGTGTAGAAATTGGTGATGGTTTTTCTGTTATCGAGCAAAAAGGCTCAGAGCATCGCGACGAAATGACACCAGAAGGCTTTTTGTCTAACCACGCAGGTGGAATAGTTGGCGGCATTAGCAGTGGCCAAGACATTATTGCGCATATTGCCCTTAAGCCCACATCAAGTATCACAGTACCGGGTAAAACTATTGATGTAGACGGTAATCAAACCGAGCTAATCACAAAAGGTCGTCATGATCCATGTGTAGGGATTCGTGCAACGCCTATTGCTGAAGCTATGATGGCCATTACGCTGGCGGATCACTATTTGCGTCATCGTGGTCAAAATGCTGATGTTGAATGTCTAACTCCTGTTATTCCAGCTGGTCAATACTAGTCTTTCTTAAAGTACCAATTTTGGGAGGGCGCACGGGCGCTATTTAGAATGTCTGATTCATCGCGTGCCAGCGCCCTGCCAGAAGTTATAAGTCAACTGCCTTACTGGCGCCTATCTTCGTTCTATTTTTTCTACTTTGCCTTACTGGGTTGCATTTCTCCTTATTGGGGTTTATTCCTAGATGGCCGTGGCTACAGTGCTCAAGAAATAGGCGAGCTGATGGCGCTATTTGGTTTAGTACGAATTATTGCACCCAATGCGTGGGGCGCTTTAGGCGATTTCACTGGCCGTCGTATGGCGTTACTTCGCTTAGGTTGCGCCATGTGTACATTAATATTCCTAAATATATTTTGGGTTAGCTCATTTTTAACTATGGCCATTATCATGGCAGGATATGGTTTTTTTTGGGCGGCCGTATTACCTCAGTTTGAAGTGGTGACACTAAATTATCTAGGAGAAAAAACAGACGATTATTCAAAAATAAGAATCTGGGGTTCAATCGGTTTTGTAGTATTTGTTCTGCTTTTAGGCTTTTTATTCGACACTATTAGCGTGCAATATTTACCAGTTTTTATGTTGGTTATTTTGTTTGTTATGTTTGTTAACAGCTTGGCTGTTAAGGGACAAGAAATAACTTATGATCATGAAGACAGTGAAGGTTTTTTGTCGTTAATTAAAAAGTCAGAAGTCATGGGTTTTTTATTGGCCGCATTTTTAATGCAGTTAAGCTTTGGTGCTTATTATACCTTTTTCAGTTTATTCCTAGAACAAGCGGGCTACTCAAACACTATGATTGGTGTTTTGTGGGCCTTAGGTGTAATCGCAGAAGTGTTAATATTCTTAATTGTCCATCGATTGTTTAAGCTTATTAATTACAAAACCATATTAGTCATTAGCTTATTACTAGCAGCGATACGCTGGTATTTTACGGCACACTTTGTTGATGTGTTATGGATGTTAATTCTATTACAGCTAACCCATGCTGCCACGTTTGGGACTATGCATGCTGTATCTATGCATTACGTCCATAAGTTCTTTAAAGGACAACACCAAGTGCAGGGGCAGGCATTGTTTGCCAGCTTAACCTACGGCGGCGGTGGAGCCGTAGGGGCTATAATATCAGGCTATGTATGGTCAATAGATTTTGGCGTGACTATGTTTGAACTGGCTTCAATAAGTGCATTGATAGGTGCGTTTGTAGCTTGGTTACTTGTTAAAAAATAATTTATATTCAAACAGATATAAAAAAAGCGCCTAGGCGCTTTTTATGCATAATTTAAATAAACTGTATCAGTCGTCGTGAAACGTCTCGCAAGCGTAGAGCGTATTTTCCATCAACGTAGCCACCGTCATGGGACCCACACCGCCTGGAACCGGTGTAATAAAGCTGGCTCTTTCAGCCGCCACTGCAAAGTCTAAATCTCCGCATAACCTTCCATCGTCTGAACGATTCATGGCCACATCAATAACCACTGCGCCAGGTTTAATCCAGTTTGAATCTACAATGCCACGTTTTCCCACAGCCACAACTAACAAGTCAGCCTGACTAACATGATGCTTTAAATCTTTAGTAAAGCGATGACAAACAGTAATAGTCGAACCCGCTAAAAGCAGTTCCATGGCCATAGGGCGACCAACAATGTTAGAAGCGCCCACAATAACTGCATGCATGCCTTTAACATCAATTTGGTAGTGTTTAAAAAGTGACATAATGCCAGCAGGAGTACAAGAACGCAGGGTAGGAATGCGTTGCGCCAAACGGCCTACATTGTAAGGATGAAAGCCATCAACGTCTTTAGTTGGGTCAATGCGCTCTAGCACGCTAGTGCTGTCTAAATGGGCTGGTAGCGGCAGTTGAACCAATATACCGTCTATTGAATCATCTTGGTTCAAACTATCAATTAGTGTAAGCAGGGTAGTTTGGTCAGTATCGCTAGGTAAGTCATGTGCCACACTGTTAATACCGATTGACTCGCATGCTTGGCGCTTTTTACCAACATAAACTTGGCTAGCTGAGTCAGAGCCCACAAGAACCACCGCTAGTCCAGGGGCTCTTTTGCCAGACGCTGTGCGTTTACTTATTTGAACTGCTACGTTTTCACGGAGTTTTTTACTAACGGCATTGCCATCTATGCGTTGTGCGCTCATGGTTGTCCAATTTGATACTTTAATTTCATGCAATTTTCGCATGAATAGCATTGAATACAAAAGACTTTAGGCGAATTAATCATGCATTGCTTAATGTATGCTCAAAATGAGGCCAGAAATACTGGAACCGCTTGTTTTTTATAAAAAAAACCCAAAAACCTATTGACGCTTTTCAGCTTGATACGTATTATCCGCACCACTTGATTAGCACTACCTATCAAGTGCAAGCGAAAGCTTGTTTGTCTAGCTTTATAGATGAGCGCCCGTAGCTCAACTGGATAGAGCATCGCCCTTCTAAGGCGAGGGTTACAGGTTCGATTCCTGTCGGGCGTACCAACAAGTTGGTAATTGTAGTGAATAGTGGTGGCTGTAGCTCAGTTGGTAGAGCGCAGGATTGTGATTCCTGTGGTCGAGGGTTCGATCCCCTTCAGCCACCCCATTATTTTTGCTTCGAGTAATTGTAGATAAATTACATACTTGAGGCACAAATTTGATGCGGATGTGGTGAAATTGGTATACACGCTAGATTTAGGTTCTAGTGCCGCGAGGCGTGAGAGTTCGAGTCTCTCCATCCGCACCATTCTTTAAAAATCCTGAATATAATCTTATAGATTTATACATTAGGTATTTTAGTTTCTGGCTAAAATGTTTCAAGCAGATTGAGTTCTGCTATCTGTAATGCGGATGTGGTGAAATTGGTATACACGCTAGATTTAGGTTCTAGTGCCGCGAGGCGTGAGAGTTCGAGTCTCTCCATCCGCACCATTTAAAATGTTAATTCTCTCTTC
>JBLHVV010000032.1:0-28202 GCA_047628755.1 Crocinitomicaceae bacterium
ATATATATATAGAAGGATTAAACAAACAGCGTGTTAAGTTAAAAGGCAAGCTGCTTGCTATGATAACGTCTGCCAAAGCTTAATAATTAATTTGAAACACGTACAGGTTGGTGTATGTATTTAAGAAAAGCTTCGCTTCCCACTTCTATAGGTTCTGCCGTTTCAACTTTAAGTGTGACATTTGAGTCAGATAATATCGCTTTTATTCGATAGCGGTAGCCAATATACAGGCAATTTAAAACGTGTACTTTTACACCCCTTGAATCTTTTTTAATACTTATTTCAAAACCACTTTCTTTTAACAAATACAGACCATTAGTAAGCTTGTCTGCTTGACTAAGCAGTCCCCCTGATAAGTTACTGCTATCAATAATATTGCCTGCCTCCATGAATTTTGCCACAAAAACATTACTTGGCTGTTCTAAAATATTTTTAGTGATGTCAACTTGTTCAATGCTACCATTATTCAATACCGCCGTTTTATCAGCAAAACTAAAAGCCTCTTGTTTAGAATGAGTAACAAAAATACAAGTGATGTTATTTGCTTTTAGCAATTCACGAAGCTCGGCCATCATTTGTAACTTAACTTGATTGTCTACATTGGAAAACGGTTCATCCATCAATAACAACTTTGGCTGACTTGAAAGAGCCCTAGCCACAGCCGTTCTTTGCTGCTGCCCTCCAGAAAGCTGGTGAGGATATCTATCTTCTAAACCATTAAGTTGAACCAGTTTTAAATTCGTATTTACCTTTTTTTCTATATCTGATTTTGATTGACCTTTAAGGGAGAATGCTACATTTTCGTATACCGTTAGGTGAGGAAATAAAGCATAGTCTTGAAAGATAAATCCCATTCCTCTATTTTCAGGTAGAGAATTTAGATTCTTATTTTTGTCTTGAATGACATTTTCAAATAACTTAATGCGACCACTAGTAGCTGGAATTAATCCTGCTATGGCTTTTAACGCAGTGGTTTTCCCGCATCCACTGGGTCCTAGCAGGCAAAGAATATCTCCCTGATCTAGATTAAGTGAAAAATCTTTTAAGATGCGCAGATCTTTTATCTGAACATTTAGTTGTTCAATACTAAGCGCATCTTTAATCATGACATTCTCTGAGTTTTACTTAAGATAAAAATTGGAATCAAGCTAACACTTACAATCATTAACGATGCCAGCGCTCCGTGTTCCAACTGTTCATCACTGGCAAACTGATATGCATAAGTAGCCAATGTTTCGAAATCGAATGGACGTAATAACAGCGACGCAGGCAATTCTTTCACACACTCAATAAATACTAATAAAAGTGCAGTGATAATGCTGGGTTTTAATAAAGGGAAATGTATACGTTTTACTATGTCAGAGCGAGACGCATTTAAAGTTTTTGCGGCTATATCCAGATTATCATTAACTTGTTGGTAGCCGCTTAATATGCTGCCATTAGCAATGGCTGAAAATCGAATAATAAAGGCTAACAATAGTGCGAAATACGTTCCAGAAAAAAATAATCCAATGGCCGGCATATGAGCGTTGACTAGAATATCATTAAGCTGAAAATCTAAAAATCCTAATGGAATTAGTATTCCAATAGCAAGTACCGTACCGGGAATAGCATAGCCTACAGATGCTATATTTTGCTGTATTTTATGGACTTTTTCTAACTTAGTCGATGACGAAAATCGAGTATTGTTATTAAATAGTAAGGCGATACCTACGCATACTAACGCGGCTAAAAAAGCTAAGTAAAATGTATTGCCAGCGTGTTGCCAAAGCCTTGAGGAAAGATTTTGATCTAAATAATCAAAGGCATACGAAAGCAGAGTCAGCAGCGGAATAATAAAACCAAGGCCAATAATTGTTCCACAAATTAACCAAATTGTTAGCAGTTTCGATCTACTGGGCGTTTTACGACTCAGTGTATGGCTTCCTTTTACATCAATAAATTTCTGGTCTTTTCTTTGCCAGCGTTCAAAACCCACTAGTATTATGATGAATAATAACAGCAAGCATGAAATTTTAGCTGCGGTTGTTAGACTGCCGTACACTAACCAGCTGTCATAAATGGCCGTTGTTAACGTGCTGATAGAAAATAGATGTACGGTACCAAAATCGGCCAAGGTTTCCATTGCTACTAGTGTGCAGCCTATGGCTAGTGCTGGCCGTGCTAACTTTAATCGAATACTAAAAAATATACGTCTTGAGTTGGCTCCCATCATTTGTGCAGCGTATTCAATATGGTCATTTTGATTGGCAAAGCTATTGCGCATTAATAAATAGATGTAAGGGGATAACGCCAGGGCCAACATTATGCTGGCTCCAACCATTGTCCGAATATCAAAAAATAGATAATCGTTTGGCGAGTTCCAATTAAACCATTGCCTTAAAGTGGATTGAATAGGACCCGCATAGTCCAGCATATCAGTATAAATATAAGCACTAATATAAGCCGGAATAGCCAATGGAAAAACCATCGCCCATTGTAAATATCGGCGGCCTTTAAACTCATATCTTGAGCACCACCAAGCAGGCGCAATAGCAAACAAACAACTGAAGGCCAAGGTATAAGCGACTATAATTAAGCTATTAAAGACGTAATCCAGCAAAACGGTGTCGGCCAGTTCAGAGAAGGTATTATCCAGTGAGTCAAAAGACACAGACTGAAATAATAATGCCATAATAGGCATGAACAGTACTACCGAGATAAATCCGGCGATGATTGTTAGGGATTTTGGCATGGCGCAATTATATCGACAGAAGTTAGACTTGTCTTTGTTAAATAGCATCGATCATTAAGAGACAGGCAATTAAGCTGTCCTTTAATGAAAATTAACTCATCCAATAAAATTAAAGGTCAAATTTTGTTTGATCTGTGAGCTTTAACGCAGTTTTAATGTTGTCAGCTAAAACTTCTAGGCTAATGTCGTCTTCTTTAAATTGCCCCCAACTGCCCACTAAGGCTGATGGTGCCACACCGTTTTTAACCGGATACTCCATGTTGAGTTCGGCGTACAACGATTGAGCCTTATTAGTGGTTAAGTATTCTAATAAAGCTTGAGCGGCCTTTTTGTTGGGTGCGTATTTAGCTATGGCAGCACCACTCACATTTATATGAGATCCGCGATTGTTTTGATTAGGAAAATTAATTTCAACAGCATTAGCCCAAGCAACTTGCTTGCTGTCGCTAAACATTTTTCCGTAGTAGTAACTATTGCCTAAAGACACATCGCATAGGCCCTCCTTAATAGCTTTTACTTGCGCGCGGTCATTACCCTGTGGCTTGCGCGCTAAGTTGCCCTTGACGGCGGTCAACCAAGCTTTTGCTTCGGCTTCGCCATTGTGTGCAATTAAGCTGGCTATTAATCCTAGATTATATGGGTGCTTGCCAGAGCGTGTACAAATTTTTCCTTTGAACTTGTCTGATGCAAGTTCTTCATAAGAAATATTTATTTTGCCTAATCTTTCTTTGGAGCTGTAAATATTACGAACCCGTTTCGTAAGAGCAACCCAATGTGCTTCGCTGTCTCTAAATTTAGCAGGTACATTCTCAGAGATTGCGCCTTCTGACGAAAACGTTTGGGTAATGCCGTCTGATTTTAACTGCAGTAGTTTAGAAAAATTCGAAGTCAGTACCACGTCTGCAGGACTCAGCTTGCCTTCGCGCTTAATGCGTTGAATTAAACCTTTTTTGGCGAAAATAACTTTAGTCTTAATACCAGTATCTTTAGTGAAGCTGTCCAATATAGGTGCAATCAAAAAAGGTTGGCGATAAGAATACACATTAACTGTTTCAGCAACAGAGACACTGCTAAGTACCAATAACAACAGAAGGATGATAGTACGCATTATACGACCTTTTAAAACGCTAGTATTTGAGAATGGTTATCATTCTAGCATGGCCCTATTCACAGTCCAATTAAGATTGCATATATTTGCGGTTAAAATAGATCTGGCCGTTAAAAAAGACTAATTCATAGCCTTAACTTGCTTGGCGCAAATATGCAGAACTTGACGGTCGATTAATGCCTGATAATTAGGTATTAAGTTATTTACCCAAAAAGTTTCAATATTTTTGTCTTGAGACATACCCTGGATTGACTCATATTTGTTCAAGATTAATTGACCTGCCAGTTGACCATGTTGAATCACATCTTGGCTCACTAATAGCCGATTAGGCTGCGCTTTTCGCGACAACATAGCGGCACTGTGTAATGTATCGCCCATGGCCATGTAAGTAGGATCTTGTTTGTTAATACAGGTATTAGCTTGAACTTTACCCGCATGCAGTCCCAGCTGGAAATCAATAGCAGGCAAGTTTTCTGAATGTCTCTGCCGATTGAATTCTTTTAACAGGCCTATTAACAGTAAAGCCATACAAATTCCATGGAAGCAGTCTTTTATATTTTCATCTGGCACGCCAAATAGCACCATCACACTTTTGCCCATATAGCGTTCTACATGGCCGTTATAAAGTGCGGCCGATTCATCAATAAATGCATAATACTGATTCAGTAAACTTGCTAGTTCAGATGATGAAAGTTGCTCTTGTGCTTCTAAAACATTCATTAAATGGATAGACAGTACGGCTGCATGGGTATGTATACAGTCACTATTAACAGGGATCGAAGGAGTCGGGTCTAATGGATTAGCCGATTCCATAAACTTATTTAATGCTTTAGAAACCGCAGCCTTACCCAGTAAGGCTTGATGGTAATGTGCAATGGCTTGTGTCAGGGGCTTAAGTTCACCGGTATTGTGAATTTGAATTTGAAGACCTGAATTTCCCAGTTGCCTAACCTGAGCTTCAATAACTTCTAGTTTATAGCCAATGTATCGGCCACTGAGCCATCCTACCAGACTGCCAATAATACAAAGTAGGATGCTAAGTACTACCCAAAGTATGTATAGACGATTAATCGATTGGTCTAACTGAGAGCGATCTAAAGATATTTCCAATAATCCAATAACCTCACTTTGGTAGCGAATGCTCATAGGACGACTTTGTGCAGAATCAGTGAAGCCTTGCTCGGCCAGAAGCTCGTTGTTTAAGTTATAAACGGCACCATAGCGAATCAGAGGATCTTTGATTAAAGCATCCAATATGACATTTAAACTGAGTAAGTCTTGGCTAAAAATGGCTTCAGAGGCCTGAATACTTACTTGGTTGCTTAACGTGTTGCTTAGCTGCACAGACTGCAGCTCTAACTGTTCAACACTAGACCGAGTTATGGGAAGTCCCACAATAAACGCAGCCGTAAGGGATAGAAATAAAGCAATGAAAAGGGCTCTGTGTTTCAGTGGCCAATTTTGTTGCAGCCAGCTTTGTTTTTGTAATTGTGTCATGGCTTACTACTTTGATGAATCTAGCGTCAATAATATCCTTAAATGGCTTTAGAGCAAACCGCCAGTTTGAGCTATAGTGATAATCATCTGGAATACAGCTTGAATAAGCCTGAATGGTCCTGTTTGCTTGATTAAAATTTGACAGGAAACATCACTATTAGACTCAAATGGTTTATTATAGTTACTTTGAAACATATCCAGTTATTACGCGAGAGTGGGTCTTGGCTGGTTGATGCAATTATTACGATAAAAGGGTGGAATTATGAGTGATTCAAAAGCGATGATCGAAGAAAAATTAGCCGCATTAGAAAAAGGTTTGTTCGCATTGAGTAAAGATTGTGTCCGCGCACTATCAACTCATGAAATGTTTGACTTGATTCAAGTTTTACGTGCTGATGTTGATGTTTTAAAAGCAGAGTTAGCCAAGTAATTCATAAGTAGTAAAAGGCTACTTTTTAACGTTAAGTTGTCTGCTTATAATAATGTGTATGAGCAGGCAATTGGCATAATAAGCGCTAGGGGCATCAGTGAAAGAAGTTGTATTGATAAAAGTCAGCGGTGAAGACAAGCCAGGTGTGACGGCCAGTATTACCGGAATTTTAGCCCGTTATGGGGTAAATATTTTGGACATAGGCCAAGCTGAAATTCACGATAACCTTTCATTAGGTATATTGGCGGAAATTCCTACTACAGCAGAGGCAGCACCCGTACTAAAAGATGTTTTGTTTCGTGGTCATGAGCTGGGTATGTCGGTACGGTTTAAGCCAGTTTCAAAAGAGAAATATGACTCTTGGGTCTCTGCTCAAGGTAAGCCAAGGCACATTATTACGTTATTGGCCCGTAAACTTACTGCTGAACATATCTCACGTGTAACTGAGATTGTTGCCAATCATGCGTTAAATATTGATAACGTGTCTCGATTATCGGGCAGAGTACCTCTAGAAAGTGAAATTCAAAGTGATGATAAAAGTAAAGCCTGCGTAGAGTTTTCGGTCCGCGGCACAGTAGATCAAGCAGCAATCAGAGCTCAGTTTTTACAAGTTTCTAGCGACTTAGGTGTTGATATAGCGGTTCAAAAAGACTCGCCGTTTAGACGTAATCGACGCTTAGTGGCGTTCGATATGGACAGCACGCTGATTGAAGCTGAAGTGATTGACGAGTTAGCCATTGAAGCTGGCGTGGGCGATCAAGTAATTGCGATTACTGAAAGTGCCATGCGTGGTGAAATTGACTTTAACGAAAGCTTTATTCGTCGTGTAGCGCTTTTAAAAGGTTTGGATGAATCGGTATTAGAGCAAGTGGCCAACCGACTGCCCATTACTGAAGGAGCTGAGCGTCTAGTCTCTACACTTAAGAAACTGGGATATAAAACCGCCATCCTATCGGGTGGTTTCCAATATTTTGGGCATTTTTTACAAAACAAGTTAGGCATAGATTATGTTCATGCTAATGAGCTTGAAATAGTCGATGGCAAGGTCACTGGGAATGTAACTGGAACCATCGTGAACGGCGAGCGAAAAGCATTTTTATTGCAAGATATTGCGAACAAAGAGTCCATATCTCTTGAGCAGACTATTGCAGTAGGTGACGGTGCCAACGACTTACCTATGTTGAGTAAAGCAGGTCTAGGTATTGCGTTTAGAGCTAAGCCGCTAGTACGTGAAAATGCTGAGCAGGCAATATCTACTTTGGGTTTAGACGGGGTTTTATACTTACTGGGTATTCGTGATCGCGACGAAATTTAACACTTAAAACATTAAAACCGACTAAAGTCGGTTTTTTACGCATAGTATTTTATCAATAGATTCAATTAGTCGTCATTAAACTCATAGTCCATATCGTTACTTGGGCCACGTAAATAGTAACCTTGTATAAAAGCCACGCCACTCGTCCAAAGCTGGGCAACAATACTTGCGTTTTCAACAAACGGAACAATAGATGCTTTGTCGCGTTCGTTAATTCCATTTAGTAAAAGCTTTAAGCTGGTCATGCCTTTATCGGAGGTCAGCTCTTGAGTAAATGAGCCGTCTACCTTGATATAATCCACATGAATATGGTCAAGTAATTTGTATGGGTCAATGGCACTACCAAATCGGCTAATTGCTACTAGGCTACCCATTCTAGCCAGTGTTTTTGTCATTAGCTGCGCTTGCTGCAAATGATTAATAGCATCGGCTTCTGTGAATTGAAATATCAAGCAGCTACTAGGCAATTTTGACGCTTTAATCAATTTATCTAACCAAGCGATAAGCGTTTCATCGACTAACGACTCGTTAGAAACATTAATAAATAAACGGGTGTCATGCCCTCTCGCTCGTTGCTTAGCCAAACGTTTGATCGTATTTAAAATAACCCAGCGGTCAAGCTTGCGCTTAAGCGCAGGGGGGATTTCAGAGAGGAACTCTAGGGGAGAAACATCAGTCCCATCGGTATCAACTAATCTAAGCAGGGTCTCATAATGCTCGCCATCTCCATCGCGGAGATTAATCACCGGCTGAAATAACAATTTAAGGCTATTACTGTTAATTGCAGCTTCAATTTTAGCCGCTAAGCGCTCTCCGCCAGAGTTGGCTAACTGCGCTGGACTGTATAAATAAGTGCCATTACCTTTTTCACAACCATCAAGCTTACGAACATGATAACTGGCGTCATGCGCATGCTGTAAAACTTCTCTAGGGCTTCGTGAACTTTCATTTGCTAATGCTATGCCGATACTTACAGTTACTTGAATGGTCCGTGAATCTACTGCAATCATATGCTCTTGAGTTGCCTTACGAATATACTCAGCAAAACCTTGGGCTTGTTCGGCTGAACTGTCATGTATCAAGATACCGTAAACATCTTCTCCAATACGAGCCACTAAGTCTTCTTCGCGGCACTTACTGCGAATTAGATGAGCTATATCACAAACAACCATGTCGGCACCTTCGATGCCTACATCGCCTTTGCACTGCCCAAAGTTGTCTATGTTTACGTAAGCCACTGCCGATTTTGATCCGCTTATAACGGCTTGATCCACTGCATCTGCTAGCTTTTCGTTAAAGTATTGCTTATTAAATAAACCCGTTAGTAAGTCTTGTGAAGTAATTTGTTTAAGCTTGTGTTCTAAATCTGAATTACCAGCCATGTTATTGCGAATAATAACTTGAGTACAAGGTTCTTCTTCATAGGTGGCATGGGCAAATAGCATTTTTGTATTGAGTTCTTTGTCAGCAATATTCAGCATATTGCATTCAAATTCACCGTTGCGAGTTTTACCTGAATTAAGGTCTTTTAGAAATATTTTAAAACGTCCTTGGTCTTTATCTGTAACCATGTCCATAAGTGGCATAGTTAATAAGTCGTCTGTATCTTCATAGCCAAAGATTTCAGCATAGCTGTCATTAACAAACAAATGCATACCATCTTGCACATAAGCAATAGCGTCTTGTGCGCTCTCTAATAACACTTGGCAGCGCTTTTCAGCTTCGCGCAACAGAGCTTCGGCTTCTCTTAATGCACGTCGCAGTTTTAAATTTTTAATCTCGCGCAGAACCACTTGTAAAAGGTGGTTGTATTCACCAGCTGGGACGAGGTCAACGGCTCCTGCTTTCATTGTTTTTTCTGCCATGATGCTGTCTATTTCATCATGAAAATAAATGGTGGGGATATCTTTGCCTTGGCGTTGGATTTCCATTAATACATCTTTTCCAGTTATCCCAGGCATTTCTATACGGCATAGGCACACATCCCATACTTGCTCATCAAGTTTGGTATTCAGGGCTTCAATATTTTGAATGATACTTGCTCGGGTAGGATGCCCTGCATTTCGAAGTAAGCTGGTTAGAGTTTCCGCTTCATTCTCGGAATCAGTGCATATTAGCAATCGAATTGCTTCTTTAGCTTGCATAGTCGGAAACCAATGTCACTTTAATCAGAATAATCCGTCGAGTATAGCCAGATTATGCTCCGGCTTTAAGGGGGTAGTTGGCGCTTTAAGTAGAAAAGTTAACAATTGTTCGCTAATTGGTTAAAAAAATTACAACTTATCCCAAATAGATGCAAATTCATCGTCACCTGTGTCTTTGCTAACTATCTTTGGTGTCACCTTAGTGAGTGATTTATAAGCGTATTGAACAAAACTTCTCGACGCATTATGTCGTTTCAGCAATTGAATACGGGATTGCTGTTTGCCATCAGATAGCTCGGCTTTAGAACCTAATTTAAAAGGTACTACCGGCAGTATTAACGTCTCTTCTTGTCCGGCAGCGGGCATGGCTGGGACGAGTAATGCCCTCAAGAACTCACCATTCTCACCTGTTTTATTAAGTATTCTCACGGCAACAGACTCTGCTCTTGGGGTAATAAGCTCGATTCCAATTTCAGTTGACTTGTGAGGTTGGGAGCGGATCCAACGAATACAGCCAAGAGCGTAAAAGTTCATTTTAGGCTCTTTTATAGTAACAAGTTCACCAGTTTGCACATTACTTGGTGGCGTGTTGATAGCGACACCATAGCCACCTGGGCTGGTATTTATTATTTGTGCGGGGTGCAGCTGACCTTTAGGACCTGTGTCTTCTTTATCTTTACTGTCAGGGCCATTTTTATTGATGAAGGCAATACTATCAAAAGCAATGTTTTCAGCCTCGGCTGAAAAGTTGTTACCTGCATCAAAGCTTTTATCCCAAATGTCATCTGAAGAGTTATCTCTGGTTTTAAATTTATTTTCAGTCACTTCTATGTGCCAGCTTTTTAATAAGAAGGGTAGACTTTTTTCATTGGCACTAAAATAGTGACTGGCAAGAAAGCCAAACCCAAGTTCAACCGAACCACTGCTTTGCGTTCGCCTAAAACTCCGTTCAGTCATGTTGCCCCAAGCATGCATCAGGTGGATTAAAACTGACTCTGGCAGATCATTAGGGATCAACGAATTATCTGTTCCTTCGTTTATATATTTTTGCAATGTCATAACAAGAGCATCTGGGTTAAGCCCTCGGGTAGTACCCAGAGGAGTTTGCTTAGCCAGTGTGCGATAAATTGGAGCCGCGTCTCTGTGTTGTGGAAAGACAAATAAAGCCGCACTGTCATTGATTGATGTGATTTTTGCCAAAGACGCCCAGAGTTCGCTGGCATAGTAGACTTGGATTAACTCTTTTTGCCGCAGTTGATTGGGTTTGCAGCAACCCAGCAATAAAGCCCTTGAATATATTTCATTGATGCTAGAACTTTCAACAAATTTAAACTTGTTATCTTTTACGCGGTAATCTGACATCTCCTTAGCTTCTGATAAAGCAAATAGCTGATGAATTTCAAGCCATGAATACTGTGGAGGTGGACTATAAAGTTGGTAAGCTCGTAAAATTGTTTGGTTCAAGTCGCTAATGGCACGATGCATTGCAAATGTTAGCAGTTTAGTGCCACTGATTTTTTTAGAGCTCAGTTCTTGAATTACGATATGTTTGTAACCAGTGGCTAGCTGAATTTGCAGGGTTTGAGTGAGCTGCATAATCTTTATGTCATTGTCTGATAACGCTACAGATTGATTTAAAAATCGTTTACTTAAAAGATCGCAAATACTATAGATTGGGGTGCGAATAACCTCAAGCATTTGAAAGCGTTGCGTGTTTTCAAACTGAGTGATGTTCATTTCTTTGATTGCTTGGAATAGTAGCTTTGCAGCAGCGCCTACATTAGCCATGGGCAGTTTCTTCGCCCAAGATTCGAAGCCCAACAAACTATTGTCGCAAAATGACAATCGCTGTTGTTCTATTTTTGGCGCTTGAATACGAATTGGAGCTTGGCGGCCTTCCATTTTATTTCTCGCTTTTATCCTACACCAACACAATACCTCATAAATTTATGTGGCTGCCCAGTGCGTGATGCACTCATCCATAAGTTGCTCTAATGAGATAGTAATAAGGTTTAGTCAAACCCGCCAATAAAACTGGTGTTTTAGTACTAAATAAACATCATTTTGGCGAATTTGGATGCAAAACGGCCGTTTTTGAAGCTTTTCCTGGGATTTCTTGCACTAATTTTGGGACTAAAAACCCAGGCAGTTCAGTTAATATATCAGCCACCAAAGAAAGCGCTTTTTCTTTACTTATATCAAAGTGATGCGCCCCAATAACTGGGTCAAGTAAATGTAGATAATATGGCAGTATATGGCAAGTGAATAAGCGCTCACTCAGTGCGATTAAGCTATCCACCGAATCATTTACGCCTTTAAGCAGCACACTTTGATTTAAAAGGTGTATTCCTGCTTTGTGTACTAAGTGTAAAGCATTAGCTACATCCTCGCCTAACTCATTGGCATGGTTAACATGAACAACCATCACAATGGCCAGTGAGCTCCCAGACAAGCGTTTAACTAAGGCATGTGTAATTCGATCTGGTATTACAATAGGCAGCCTAGTATGGATTCTCAATCGTGTAATATGAGGGATATTTTCAATCGCGCTGATTAAACTAAATAAGCGCTGATCATTATTTGTTAAAGGGTCGCCGCCGCTTAAAATTACTTCGTTAATATCTGGGCGGACTCGAATATAATCTAATGCCTGAGTCCATTCATCTGTATTCAAGCGATTGTCTTCGTAAGGAAAGTGACGCCTAAAGCAATAACGACAATTGACTGCGCAGGTGCCGTTAGTGATCAGTAGAACACGGCCTTTGTATTTGTGAATTATGCCTGGTGTGGCATTGCTGATGTTTTCTTCTAACGGATCCAACACAAAGCCATCTGGTGGTAACTGAGTTTCTTCAGCTAATGGTAAAACTTGACGCAATAGAGGGTCGTTAATGTTGCCTTTTTCCATTCTATTAATGAATGCCATGGGCACCCGAATAGCAAATTCTTTCGCACCAGATTGAGCACCGTTCAAATAGTTAGGCGGAATATTTAGCACTTTTAGAAGCTCTTCAGGAGACGTAATAGCCTGGGAAAGCTGCTGTTGCCAGCTCAAAGGCTGTGACAGTTCAGTGGCAATAATGCTGATTTTTGACATTTTCTCAGTTTAGTCCTGTAAATATAACGCTGTAGCAGTTTTGCGCCTGCATACTCAGTACAAATTAAGGTATCATACTGACCTTAATTTTAAGTAAACCTGAGTCGGTGATTTTTCATGGCAAACTATTCTACCAGTGAATTCAAGTCTGGTCTTAAAGTAATGTTAGATGGCGATCCATGCGCCATCGTAGAAAACGAATTAGTTAAACCTGGTAAAGGCCAAGCCTTTAGCCGGGTTAAATTGCGCAACCTAAAAACAGGTCGTGTGTGGGATCGTACCTTTAAGTCAGGTGAGAAGTTAGAAGGCGCCGACGTAATGGACTACGACATGGAATACCTTTACTACGATGGTGAATTCTACTATTTCATGGCTACAGACGGTTCATTTGAGCAATACCCCGCCCCTCCCGAAGCGCTAACGGACGCAAAAGATTGGTTAAAAGAGCAAGAGAAGTACGAAGTTACTTTATATAACGGTGCTCCTATTGCAGTAACACCACCAAACTTTGTAGAACTTGAAGTAACTGAAACAGACCCTGGTCTCAAAGGGGATACAGCACAGGGCGGCTCTAAGCCAGCATACTTAACAACAGGGGCGATGGTTCGTGTGCCTTTGTTTATTAACATTGGTGAAGTTTTACGCATTGATACTCGATCTGGAGAATATGTTTCTCGTGCCAAAGGTTGATACCAATGAGTAAGCTAATTGGCTAAATATGTGGCCTAGATTACGCCTTAGCGAATAAGTATAAAAATGCTCACTTAGGTGAGCTTTTTTATATCTGTAGTATTGAATTAAAAATATAAGTTTATTAGATCTTTAAAAAGGTAATAGCATGTCTTGGCAACCTTCTGCTTCTTTAGATTCGCTTAAAGCGAGAGCGCAATTCAATGCTTATATTCGTGAGTTTTTTATTCAACGTGATGTAATGGAGGTAGAAACTCCTGTGTTGTCTCAAGCTAACGTGAGTGATGCCAATTTAAAGTCGATGGTTGCGCAATGCTGCGGCCAGCCTCGGTATTTACAGACATCCCCTGAGTACCCAATGAAACGCTTACTGGCTTCTGGTTCTGGAGACATTTATCAAATTTGTAAAACCTTTCGTGATGAAGAGCAGGGCTCTCGACATAATCCAGAGTTCACTATGCTGGAATATTATCGTTTAGGATTTGATTTGAAAACGTTGATGGATGAGGTGGCGCAGCTGGTGGGTGATTATCTCAATATTCAAATACGAATTGATCTAGATTATCAGCAAGCTATGATTAAATATGCCAAGCTTGATCCTTTTAAAGCCAGTGACGAACAGCTAAGAGAAACTGTCATTCAATATGTTGGTGAAGATTTAAACCTAAGTCGTGATGAATGTTTAGATTTAATAATGAGTTATATGGTGGAACCTAAGTTACCTACAAACTGCTTATTGTTTATTTACCACTATCCAGCTAGCCAAGCAGCATTGGCAAAAACATCACAAGACCATCAAGGAAATAAAATTGCTAAACGCTTTGAACTGTATGTAAACGGATTAGAATTGGCCAATGGCTATGATGAATTGACTGATGTCATAGAACAAAAAAAACGCTTTCAGCATGAACAACATAAATCCAACAACGATAATACGATGCAAGATCAGCTATTTTTACAAGCATTAGAATCAGGCATGCCAAGCTGTGCAGGGGTAGCGTTAGGGTTAGACCGAATATTAATGCTTAGACAAGCCGCATTAAAAATATCTGATGTGATATCGTTCTCTTTTTCTAAGGCTTAAGTTACGGTTTTAGGCCGCTCAATTTTTGACGGTCGATTAATTATAAATAATATTATAGCGGTTATAAATGTTACGGCTTCGGCTAAAGGTAGGGCCCATAAAAAAGAAATGCCTTCAACCCAATAATAAAATATGATTAAAAATATGGTCGGTAAAATCAGACTTCTTAATAGAGCGATAATGGCTGATTCTTTAGGTTTATGCAGTCCAGTAAAATAGGCTGAAATCATAATTGTAAAGCTATTGAATAAAAATATTGGCCATAAAATTGCCACATAATCATGTGCCAATTGGGCTGCCTGTTCTGAGTCGTCATCTAGAAACAAATTAATCATAAATTGCGTGTAGCCTAATAGTAGCCATATACACAGTGCACTGAGCAATAGACAAGCAAGCATGGACAATGCGAAATACCGTTGAATACGCTTAAAGTTTTTAGCTCCATAATTTTGGCTAATGAAAACCTGACCTCCTTCAGATACAGAATAAACCAGCATAACACCCATTATTAATAGATAATTAATAACTGTGATAGCCGCCACGCCATTTACTCCGTGTTGTATGATAAGTAGCCAGTTTAAAGTAAAGGCAATGAAGTTTGCACTGACCTCGTTAATAAATTCTGATAATCCGTTGTAACATCCAGATAAAACCTCTGACCAGTTTTTTTGCTTGATACGAAATATAAATTTAGTATGTTTTGTAAAAAAATAAGTTAATAAAATTACAAAAGATACGCATTGGGCAAGTCCAGTGGCTAATGCAGCACCCTGTAATCCCCATTTAAATTCGGCAATAAAATAATAATCTAAGATAATATTAATTGACGATGAAATGACAATGGCAATAGCCGCCAGTGTGGATCGTCCATCTGTTCTTACAAAGTAATATAGAGCAATGGTGATTAGATCGATCAGCATAAAACTCATTCTAATCTGAAAATAATCGCTCATTAGGCCTGTTAAGGCCTCTGTCGCTCCTAAAGCTTTAAAAATATAAGACTCAAAGGTTAAGCTGAGAACAGTAACGGTGATAGAAAATAAAACTGTAATCATTAATATCTTGCTAAAGATATTAGATGCATCTGCTAAATTATTTTCCCCTATATACTTTCCAGCTACCACTGAGCCACCAATAGACAGCATGAATGCAATACCGAACATCACATTCAAATAAGGAATAATTAAATTGATAGCGGCTAATGCAGGCGTCCCCACGTAGTTACCAATAAATATACCGTCAACAATACTTGCAGATGAAAACGCGACTAATCCCACTAATGAAGGAATCACTAACGAAAAAAAATTACCAGAGATAGACCCTGTTAAAATGCGATTGTTATTAGCAGAGCCTAGGGTATTTTCTTGCACATTAGCCTCTATTTTTAATGTGAGGTCGAGATAGGATTAGAATGATAAGTGTTTAAAACAAAAAAACTCAATAACTACTTGTAGGTAGTCATTGAGCTTTTAAGATTATTAGAGAGGTGTTAAATCATACGGATGATTATTTAACGCCGTCTAAAGCTTGGCTAACATCGGCAATAATGTCTTCAATATTTTCGATACCAACAGAAATACGTACAAGGTCAGTACTAACACCCGCTTTAGCCAATTCTTCTTCGTTTAATTGACGATGAGTCGTGGATGCAGGATGACAGGCTAATGATTTAGCATCTCCAATATTAACTAAGCGCAAAATCATGTTTAGGCCATCAATAAATTGAGTGCCTGACTCCAGTCCACCTTTAATTCCGAAGCTTAAGATACCTGATGCTTTACCGCCGCAAATTTTCTCACAAGTGGCTCTAAACGGGCTGTTCTCTAAGGCTGCATAGTTTACCCATTCAATTTTGTCATGATTGCTTAAGTAGTTAGCTAGCTTTTCAGCATTTTCACAATGGCGCTCCATACGCAGACCAAGAGTCTCTAATCCTTGTAAAATTTGGAATGAATTCATCGGTGAAATGGCAGCACCTGTATTACGTAGTGGCACAACACGACAACGGCCAATGTAGGCCGCTGCACCTAATGCTTCAGTGTATATAACGCCATGGTATGAAGGATCTGGAGTATTCATAATTGGGAAACGCGCTTTGTTTGCAACCCAATCGAATTTACCCGAGTCAACAATTACACCGCCAATAGAAGTACCATGGCCGCCAATATATTTTGTTAAAGAATGTATAACAATGTCTGCACCGTGTTCAAACGGACGACAAAGAAATGGTGTTGCCACAGTACTATCTACAATTAGAGGCACGCCATGTTTGTGGGCAATTTCAGCAAGTTTTTGTATATCAACAACGTTACCTGCAGGGTTACCGATGGTTTCACAGAAAAGAGCTTTGGTATTTTCATCAATAGCCGCTTCAAAACCAGCATAGTCATCACTAGAAACCATGCGAACATCGATGCCTTGTTTTGGGAATGTATGAGCAAATAAATTATAAGTGCCGCCGTAAAGTTGGCTGGTACTGACAATATTAGAGCCTACTTCGCAAATACACTGAATCGCATAGGTAATAGCTGACATACCAGATGCCACAGCCAATGCACCAATTCCGCCTTCCATAGCTGCAATGCGTTCTTCCAATACCGATGTAGTTGGGTTCATGATGCGTGTATAAATATTTCCAGGCACCGCTAGGTTAAATAAATCGGCACCATGCTGGGTATCATCGAAGGTATAAGAGGTTGTTTGATATATAGGAACAGCTGCAGCTTTTGTAGTGGCTTCTGATTCGTAGCCGTGATGCAGTGCGAGGGATTCTAGTTTCATTCTTCATTGCTCTTATGGTAATGATTTTCGACTTGCTATACTGCTAAATTATGGCCATAAGAGCAAGGGGTTTAGATAGATGCGTGCTTTGGTAAAAGCACGCATCTATAGTCAGACTGTTGTGTCAATCTGTGTTACCAAAAAGCTTCGTCTTCAACATCCGGCGGAGTGTCATATTCGTTGCTTTCATTTTCTCGCTCCTGTTCTAATCGATTTAATAACGATCCAGTCCTGTTAATGGCTTCTTCACGTTCAGCGTCTTTCTCTTTGCCAGTATTTCCATCTTCAGAATATCCACCGGCGCGGGATGCAATGGCTCTGTCTGCACGTTTGTTTAATACAACCAGCGCAATGCGCCTGTTAATTGGGCTACTAGGTTCCTCTAGATTAAAGTTCGCTTTATCACCCATTCCTACGACCTGTGCAACTTTACTTTCATCTAAACCTGCATCACTCAGTGCTCTGCGAGCTGAGTTAGCACGACGAGCAGAAAGCTCCCAATTACCAGTGTCCCATGAATTTGTAGAGCCAGAGCTGTCAGTATGGCCGGTAATTGAAATACGATTAGGAACGGCGGCTAAAATTGGTGCAAGTTCATATAAAATATCTTCGGCATAATATTTTAATCGAGAAGAGCCTGGATCAAACATTGGACGATTGGTTTTATCAACTACCTGGATTCGTAAACCTTCTCTGGTGATATCTACTTTTATTTGATCTTTATATGGGCTTAATGTGGCACTGTCATTTATCTTTTGTTGGAATTCAGACTCCATGGATTCTAACCGAGCTTGCTCTATGGCATCGGCTGCACTTTCTATCTCATCAGCTTGCAACACTTTTGTGGGGTCAATAGATTGGCTAAGTGCCACGTTGTCGTTAACAGATGGGCTGCCGCCCAAATCAATCACCCATTTGCTAGGCACTCTTTTACCATCTTGGAAGGCTGCGGGGTCACTAAAGTAGCCAGCTACTGCTGCAATTTCTTCTTCGTCAGAAGAGTTGATTAGCCATAAAATTAAAAACAAAGCCATCATCGCCATTGCGAAATCTGCCATGGCCACTTTCCACGCGCCGCCATGATGCCCTTCGTGTCCTTTTTTAATACGACGGATGATTATATTTTGCTGTTGAAACTTATCCATGTATGACTCGGTATTCCATTGTAGGGAATGAAGTTAAAAGGCGCTATTAGCGTCCTCTTACTTTACTTTCTAGTTCGCTAAAGGTTGGTCGGTCGTGTGTGAATAGCACTTTACGTCCAAACTCTACGGCCAGTTGCGGTGGTAATCCATTAACGGATGCGACTATGGTCGCCTTTGCTGATTCATAAAGTTTAATTTCGTCATGAGCAATATGCTCCATCTTTGAAGCAATAGGGCCAAATAAACCATAACCCAATAATACGCCTGAAAATGTGCCCACTAGTGCTGCTGCAATGTGGCGTCCTATTTCTTCCATGGGCCCGTCTATGGCGCCCATGGTAATTACAATGCCTAATACGGCGGCTACAATGCCAAAACCCGGCATGGCATCGGCCACTTTTTGAACGGCATTTGCTGGTTGCGTGAGTTCATGTAGGCGTGAATCTATTTCCATGTCCATCAGACTGTCCAGTTCGTGAGCTTGCATATTGCCAGCCGCAATTAGGCGAAAGTAATCAGCTACAAAGTCAGCCAGAGCATGATTTTGTTGGATGGCGGGATATTTAGAGAATATGCCACTGCTCTGAGGGTTTTCTACATCGGCTTCAATGGACATCATGCCTTCTTTACGACTTTTATTAAGAATGTCATAAATTAAACTTAGGTTATCCATATGCATAGCTTTGTTGGCTTTACCACCTATGACTACTTGGGGCATTATTCTGAATATGGCCATGTGAATGGATCCAGGGTTAGCAACAATGTGTGCGCCAATACCTGACCCTATAATTATTAAAAACTCATAAGGCTGCCAAAGTGTAGACAGCACTCCATGGGCACCTATGTACCCAAAGATGATACTGCATATAATTACGGCGAAACCTAAAAAAAACAGCATTACTAAATATCCCTATAACACGCACCTATGCGTTTTGGTTATCCATCTATTGTTTAACTGCCAGAATACAAATAGCTTTAACTAAAAATACTAAAACCAACAATTTCTAATGGTCAGGCTTCCTTTAATTTCATATTGGTCGCCAAATTTATTAAACATGGACTATTCTTAAATAAAGACCAGAAAAGAGCTTTCCTCAAATAGATGGATGCAAAAAACCCCCGTGGTATAAAAGCTTGGCTTGAATTGGCTAAAAAAGCGCCATTACCCATATTAGTAGCCTCAGCAAAGCTGCTAACTAAGCAGATTAAAGCTGGCGCCTCTCTTGCTGACATGGCTCAAACCATAGAGCGGGACCCAGCCCTGTGCCTGCACTTATTTTTGGCAGCCAACCGCCATAATCAAAATAAAGAAGTAGAGATTTTATCTTTAAGTCATGTAGTGACTATATTGGGAATGCAAGGCGTCGTGAGCGTAGTCAAGCAAGCTCCAAAGATGCCGTTATATAAAAGCGATGCGTATCAAAAAGGGTATTTGCAGTCTCAGGCAGACAGCAGCTTGGCTGGACATTTCGCTGAATATTGGTGCTCAAAAATGCATTTGGGCAACCCAGAAAAACTAAAATGGGCCACTATTATATCTGGCGCTCCGGAATGGATTATGTGGCGAGTTGGCTATGAGTCTATGCGTAAAAGTCAATGGTTGGCCCAGCATGAATTTTATCCTTTGGATAAAGTAGAAAATAGTGTATTTGGTTGTCAGCTTGATGATGTGTCTAGAGTCATAGGCCGTTATTTAAAGTTACCGTTATTGGCTCAGCAAGTATTAGAGCGTGCTGAGCGCCCAAGTTTACAAGATTGGGGAAAGATGTTGAGCCCAAAACACCCAGACTATTTTGACAATGATTCGAACTTAAAATTACAAAAATCAAAGCCTGTCACGTTAATTACTTTAGTAAGATATTTGTCAATACAGGTTAATTTAGGATGGATGCGTCGTCATTGTTTGCGTTCGCAAACTATTTTAGCCCATCTTTCAAATCAGCCGTTGGATCAAGTGATCAATCAAAATCATCAACTAGTAGTGGAGCACAGTCGAAATAACGCATTGGCCCAGATACTGCCTGCTGCAGTATCATTATTGTGGCCACATCAAAATGAATTAACTCGACCTTGGTTAAGGCAGCCAGTATCGTGCATCATGCATGAAGTCGAAAGAGAGGTACTTGGAAATAAATCGATTTATCATAAATATAGTGTCAATATGGCTAACACCAAGGAACCTCCAAGACACACTAACAAAGATTTATTAATGGGACTAATAAGCCAATTTAATTATCAGGCTGCCAGCTTTAAAGACGTCCATGAAATCTTACTAGCATGCAATAAGGCCATTAACGAAGGTTTGGGTATGCGCCGTACATTTGTTTGTATACTCGATAAAAGCGGAAAGGTTTTAAGACCATTATATTGTGTAGGAATTGAAAACGATTCACCTATTCGGGGTCTTAAAATAAAGTTGGATAGCAACCGTTTTTTTGCTAAATTATTAGGCCGGACATCGAGTTTAAAAGTAGACGCGAGTAATTATGATCAAGCTAAACACATGTTTGATCTGAATGTATTAAACATACTTAGTAATCAAAATTTTATGGCAATGTCTTTATTTGCTAATGGAAAAGCCATTGGCGTTATATACGCAGACGCTTCCATAGGTGAAGATTGTATCAGTGACAAAGAATATCAAGCCTTTAAAAAAATATGCCAGAGTGCAGCTAATGCACTAGATGGCTATCTACAAAAAAGACGAACGGGATAAATTAGTGATTGAAATTATTCAATGCTAGAGCGACATTATGTGTTGCTTGTCTTGCCCTTGGACTCAATTTGGCCACAGATATAAATGCATGCATGCAATCATTGTAGTGCTCATGAATGATTTTTATTCCAGTGGTTTTTAAACGCTCTGCGTAAGCAATACCGTCGTCCCTCAAGGGGTCAAACCCTAAGGTAAGAACGTAACTATTTGGCGATTCACTAATATCTTCTATTTGTAGCGGACTTACCAATGGTGATGTTACGTCATCAAGATTATTCAAGAAATGCTTTTTAAAGTAATCCATAAGATCACGGGTTAGAATTAAATCTTTGTTGAATTTATGATAGGACTCGCTAAGACCTTGTAAATCTAGCATAGGGTAGATTAAAAACTGGAAGTCAGGCTTTATCTTAGATTGTACACAAAGCTCTTGTTGTTGAGATTTTAAACCAATTAGGCATGCCAAATACGCTCCTGCACTATCACCTCCCACACCAATATTGCCCAGAGTAATATTCAGTATATTATGGTTTTCATTTATCCAATTCCAAGCATCAATAGCATCACAGATGGGTGTGGGGAATTTATACTCAGGTGCTAATCGATAATTCACAGAAATAATATTCATATTGCCATGTCTGGCTAAATAGCGACAAAACCTATCATGGGAGTTTATACTGCCAATAACGCAACCACCGCCATGAAAGTAGACCAGTGTCTTTTTTGGTGCTTTCTTGTGAGGATAGTATGCACGAATTTTTATTTCTGTTTGTACTGCGTTGTCAGTACTAACAGGAAGATTGAATTCACTTATTTGATGCATTTCAATTTTTTTTAGCCCTAAGATCTTATCCATCACAGTAACAATCGGTCTAAATAATTTAGCTGGTAGCTTATGCAAGGGCGTTAATGACAGCATTTTAGCGCCCATTAACTGCTTGGATTCTAAGCTTTTGGCTTCAAGTTCAGTGCCTTTTAACGATAACGATTTGTTGCGGCTAGTTTCCATTTTAAGCGCTCTTAGAGTGTGAAAATGACCTTGTTATAAGATGCTCCATCTGTGGTTCTTTCATCTCTTGAACCCATCTGCCCCATGTATAAGGCCATAAAACCGGATCACCATCAGCATCTAGGTACCAGCTTTGGCAGCCACCAACCCAACTGGTGCCTTTCAAGCCCTTTTTCACGTAGGCATTAAACTCGTCTATGGCGTCTTGCTTGGCTTCGAACTCATCGAATTCATGGTCGCGCCACTTATCAATCATTTTAATAACATAGTCACCCTGTACTTCGCTCATGGCGATTACTGAGAAATTACCAATAGGAGTATTGGGACCTAACATTAAAAAGAAATTAGGGTAGTCAGTTAGCATCATGGAGCGATACGCTTTTATTTTATGTTCCCAAGCGGTATCAATATGCAGGTTGTTACGACCTATTAAGTTCATTGGACGCATAAAATTAAACGCATGAAAACCAGTAGATAAAACTAGAACATCTAAGTCATGATGTTTACCATCTTTTGTAATAATCCCCGTCTCAGTAATGCGTTCTATGCCGTCTGTTACTAAGGCTGCGTTGGGCTTTTGAATGCTTTTATAAAAGGTTGTATTGATCACGACTCGCTTGCAACCCACCTGATAGTCGGGTCTTAATTTTTCTCGTAAGACTTTGTCTTTTATACTTAATTTCAATGTAGCCTTGCATAAAAAGTTTAATAAATGCTTTTGTAAAAAGTGACCTGTTACGGCCTTAGTAAATATATGTTCCAAAAAGAATTTACCGCTATTGCGATGAATTTTAGTGATAATAGGAAAGCGGGTCATAAGTTTCCTCATGTTTTTTGAAAATTCAAAATCTGGTAAATGCATCAGCCATTGAGGGGTACGCTGGAACACTGAAACACTTGCACCAGTATTGACTAATTCTGGAATAGCCTGTGCAGCCGTTGATCCAGTACCAATGACACCAACACGGGTAGATTCAGATATCTCTACGTTGTGATCCCATTGTGCGGTATGAAACATAGAGCCCTTAAAGGTTTCTATGCCAGGGATTTCAGGAAACTTAGGATGATGCAAAATCCCAGAAGCGCAAACAATAAAGTCGGCCACATAAGTTATATCTTTACTCGTTTTAAGTGTCCATTTTCCTTGATCATATTTAGCGTCGGTAACAGCTTCGTTAAAGCGTATGTCCTTTTTAACGTTATATTTGTCAGCTACATCTTCAAAATATTGCTTTATTTCTGGACCACGGGCAAAAAAACGGCTCCAATTTGGATTAGGCTCAAATGAATAAGTGTACATGTGAGCGGGTACATCGCAGGCTGCACCGGGATAGGTGTTCTCACGCCAGGTGCCACCCACACAATCTTTTTTCTCTAATACTATTATGTCGTTAATACCAGCTTTGCGCAGCTTTATGGTCATTAATATGCCAGTCATACCAGCGCCAATGATAACCACAGAAGGATTGCGTTTTACTTGAGTCATAGGGCACCACCATTAGGATAAAAGTAATTAATAAATCATATACACAGCATAGGAAATTTTGTGGAGTTGATCTATGGTCTAAATGGACGTATATTTGTGATTTTAAGACAGTATCTGGCCGTTTATGGGTATCCGCAGTATCACCAGCGTACAAATTATTATTAGCTACGGTTTAGAGCTAGGCATCGCTGAGCACGTTTTACTGCAAGGCTCGGGGATATCAAGCTTAGATTTAACTGGTCACGGTCGTCTTGTTGAAGACCAGCAAGAGCTGCATATTTTAAACAATCTTGTGCTCAATACTGACAACCTATTTAAGGTGGGAATGGAGCTAGGCTGCCGTTATCAGCTCACCAGTTACGGTATTATGGGTTACGCGCTGTTGGCAAGCAGCACCGTAAAGAAAGCCATTGAGCTTGGTTTGCGCTACTTGGATCTAACTTATGCTTTCTCAGTGATTAAGCTGGCGGATCGTAATGGAGATTTATCCTTAGAGTTCTCATGTGACATACCTGGTGATTTAGGCCGGTTAGTGTTGATTAGAGATATGTGGGGAGCAGCTATTATTCAGCAAGAAATTTTTGATGGTGACAGACTGCCAATCAAATTGCAGTTTGAATCTGCCCCACCAGCCTGTGTGTCACTTGAAGCTATGGAGCATAAATTAGGCGCTGAAATTGTTTTTAATGGAGACTTCAATGGCTTCATAGGCTTTTCAAATTTATTAGATCTTCCTTTAATTAGGGCCAATGAAGCAACGGCAAGAATATGCGAAGAGCAATGCAGCCAGTTATTACAGCAAAAACAAAATTGGAAGCCTACTGCAAAGCTGGTTAAAGACACCCTTGTTCATTTAGGCTTAACAGCTTCAATGGATGACATAGCCAAGCATTTAGCCTGCAGTACTAGAACCTTACATCGCCAGTTAAAGCAAGAGCAAACTAGCTGGCGCCAAGTACGTGATGATGTGCGTATCGGTATAGCTGAGGAGCTGCTGTTAAAACCCATGCAACTTGATGAGATCGCTGAGCGTCTTGGTTTTAGTGATGGTGCTAACTTTAGTCACAGCTTTAAGCGCTGTAAAAATATGACTCCAAGTGAATATCGAAAACAATCTCAGGCTCAGATTCAAGTTCATATGCAAGTACAGATGAAAAATAGGTAAAAAGCAGATAAAATCTGACACCTTATCTATGCTTGTTTAAAATACGTTTAATTTTTAAAGGCAGTTGCCATGACAGCAAATCAAGATAGCGAAAATATAGGTATATTGCCGTTGATCCTAGAGCCCTCTGAGCTTCAAATGTATTTGGGTCGAAGTAACTTGCTAATACTTGATTTAGGGAAGACTTATGATCAGGCCCATATTCCTGGGGCCATCCGGGTGGCGCCTGTCGACATCCAGTTAGGCATCAAGCCTGGAACAGGCAAGTTGCCAACAAAAGATCAGCTATCCATTTTATTTAGTCGTCTAGGGCTAACCGCGGATACCCATGTTGTAGTTTACGACGATGAGGGAGGCCCTTGGGCAGGGCGAATGATTTGGGTTTTAGACAGCATTGGGCACTCTCGCTATAGCTTTTTAAATGGCGGTATACACAGTTGGCTAGCAGAAAAGCGACCTGTGGAATTAGCAATTAATGAACCTATCGCTAATGATTATTCAGTGAATAAAATAAATACGGCAGTGAGCATTACTCAAGACGAGTTACTAACGGCCATAAACGAGGACAGTGTTCAAATTTGGGATGCTCGTTCTTACCAAGAATACACCGGTGAAAAAGTGAGTAGTGCTAGGGGAGGACATTTACCCGGTGCTCAAAGCTATGAATTTACTCGCGCCTTAGATATGAATAATGCCATGCGATTAAGAGCTTTAGATGAGATTAAAGCTGAATTGAATGCGTTAGCCATTAACGGCGAAAAAGATGTGGTGAGCCATTGTCAAACCCATCGACGCTCAGGAATTTCTTATGTGGTATGTAAAGCTCTAGGTTGGCATATGAAGGCATATGACGGTAGCTGGAGTGAATGGGGTAATGACCCTTCAACTCCCATTGAAACAGGACCTTAGTTACAAGTTTGCTGATAACTAAAACCGTAAGCGAAAAGAAATTAGTAAAAAATAACGCCTGCTAAATCAGGCTTTGAAAGTATTTATAAAATGGAAAAAATAAAACGTGAAAGATAATTTATTTGTATTGAGTCAGTTCATCATCCCACAGCATTTGTTGTCCCGTGTGGTTGGATGGTTTGCTAGCAGCAAAATTGAGTTTATTAAAAACTTATTCATTAAGAATTTTGCTAAAAAGTTTGATGTGAATATGAGCGAAGCAAAAATTGAAGACCTTGATACATTTTCTAGCTTTAACGATTTTTTCACTCGTGAATTAAAAGACGGCGCACGCCCTATTGCCGGCGCTAAACTAGTTAGCCCTGCCGATGGGGCAGTGAGCCAGTTAGGTAAAATTGAATTAGGCCGCGTATTTCAAGCAAAAGGTCGCGACTTTAGTGTTACTGAATTATTAGGTGGCGATAGCGATCGCGCAGAGCCTTACTTAAACGGCGATTTCACGACTATTTATTTGTCGCCCAAAGATTATCATCGTGTGCATATGCCGTGTGCAGGGACCTTGGTTGAAACGGTTTATGTGCCTGGAGATTTGTTCAGCGTAAATCCTACCACAGCTCAAGGTGTCGATGGCTTGTTTGCACGCAATGAACGCCTTGTATGTATGTTTGATACCGAACATGGTCCAATGGCCATGGTTTTAGTCGGAGCTATGATTGTTGCGGGTATCGAAACAGTTTGGTCTGGTCAGGTATGTCCGTTGCCTAAAGAAGCGCAAGTGCAAAAATTTGATGGGCAGAAGATCAAACTAGAAAAAGGCGAAGAAATGGGTCGCTTTAAGTTGGGCTCTACAGTCGTGCTGTGTTTCCCAAAAGATGCGATTAACTTTAAGCAAGAAATCCAAGCTACATCGCCATTGATGATGGGCCAAGCATTGGCTGATTAATCACAAGTTTTAACGTCTATTTACAAAAAAAGCGCCGACCTAGAAATATTAGGTGGGCGCTTTTTTTAAATATAAGATTATTATATCCCACTCAATTTCACTTCACTTTATCTAGGCCACGCACATGTACTTCGTCTAAGCTGGCAACAATTTGCTGGAAACTAGCAAAGCGGCCTTCGCTAATCTCTCCACTTTGAAGTGCTTCTTTCATGGCACATTTAGGTTCAGCTTGGTGCTTGCAGTCACGGAATTTGCACATGCCTACAAATGGCTGAAATTCTTTAAAGCCTTCTAATATCTCATGCTCTTCCATATGCCATAAGCCATATTCACGAATGCCAGGGCTGTCGATTAAGTCGCCGCCACTGGGAAAGTGAAATAACGTGGCAGTGGTAGTGGTATGTTTACCCGTTTTGCTTTGAGCACGTAAACCACCTACACGAATGTCTTCGTCTGGCAATAAGGTAGAAACTATATGGGATTTACCCACGCCGCTTTGGCCTACAAATACACTAATGCGGTCTTTTAACAGAACCTTTAACTGCTCTAGCCCCCCGTCAGTGATGGCACTGGTTTGTACAAACCGATAACCAATAGCTTCGTAGTCTTTAATTAGGACTTCAAAATGCTCGCGATTGTCATTGCTTACTAAGTCAATTTTATTTAGGCAAAGCACTGGTTCAATGCCACTTACCTCGGCCGCAACTAAATAGCGGTCAATTAAGTTTCTATGGGCGTGTGGCTCAGGTGCCACGACAATCACCATATAGTCAATATTGGCAGCAACTGATTTTAATTCGCCGTACATATTAGGGCGTTGCAATTCACATTGACGGTCGTGGCGAGCCACTACTACGCCTAGCTCAGTGCCTGCCCGCCAAGTGACGTTGTCACCAGTAACCAAGCCACCAAGGTTTGCCCTCATATAACAGCGCATACGAGTGGCGTCTTCAGCTTCGATTAATACCTGAGTGCCAAAGTGACTGATCACTTGACCATTTTGCTCAGGTGCAAGGTCGCCGCCTTCCAATTCGTGATGAATGGTATCTTCTTTTTTATCGGCGCGTTCATTGCGTTCTTGCTGAATTTTGTTAATTCGCCACGCTTGTCGCTTATTAAGCTTTCGTTTTGCCATCTAATCTAACAGGTGTCCTAACATACAAATTGTGTTCAAATTGAGCTTCAATTAAGTATATAGACAAACACCTCTTAATTCAGGCCTTAGGCCAGATAAAAGCCAAATCCTATGAAGCGGCGGTAATATAGAGCGTACAAGGTAGAGTTATGGAATCTAAACACAATCTCATTTGGATAGATCTTGAAATGACGGGCCTAGAACCCGCCACAGACGTGATTATAGAAATTGCTACCATTGTTACTGATGGAGATTTAAACGTTTTGGCAGAAGGCCCTGTGCTGGCTATTCATCAACTAGACAGCATTATCGACAATATGGATGACTGGAATACTAAAACCCATGGTAATTCAGGTTTAGTGCAACGTGTTAAAGACAGTAAAGTCGATGAAGCCGAAGCCGTTAGGCAGACTATTGAATTTTTACAGCAGTATATTGGTAAAGGCATAAGTCCAATGTGCGGTAACAGCGTGCATCAAGATCGCCGTTTTATGAATAAGTATATGTTAGAGCTAGAAGACTTTTTCCACTACCGGAATATAGATGTTAGCACGCTGAAAGAATTGGCACGTCGCTGGGCGCCTGAAAAACTGAAAGGGTTAACTAAAAAAGGGTCACATCAAGCGCTTGACGATATTCGTGAAAGTATTGAAGAAATGCAGTACTACCGCAAGCATGTGATGAGCATTTAGCAGCCTGACGTTCTTTCTCTTCTGCAATTACGTTCTCTGCAACTGATGTTAGAGAGTGGCATGCTGAGTAATGCAGATTGCATAAAAAAACCGCTGACGGTCATCAGCGGTTCTTTTTAGCT
>JBLHVV010000033.1:0-28162 GCA_047628755.1 Crocinitomicaceae bacterium
TGGTGCCGACACCACGAGTCGAACGCGGGACCTACTGATTACAAGTCAGTTGCTCTACCAGCTGAGCTATGTCGGCACTAATGCGGCGCATTTTATGGAACTGCGCCGATTAGGTCAACCCCTTTTTTGTGCTTTTTTTAAATTATTCAATCACTTACAGGGTTGAGACCTTTTTTATCTTTAGTCTTCGTTAACTTGGCGCTCTAGTTCGGCTATGCTCACGTGGCGTACGTCCTTGCCTTTAACTAGATATATTACGCTCTCTGCGATGTTACGGGCATGATCCCCAATGCGCTCTAATGCGCGCAATGACCAAATAATGTTCATTACTCGCTTAATTGACCGTGGGTCTTCCATCATAAATGTGATTAATTCACGCATTGCGCTTTCATACTCACGATCTACGTTTTTGTCTTCTTGTGCCACCGCTAACGCTGTATCAACGTCTAAGCGAGCAAAGGCGGTTAATGCTTCCTGTGTCATCTTACGAACACGATCGCCAATGTGACGGATCTCTACGTAGCCTCTTGGTGCCTCACCTTCTTCACATAGCTTCATGGCAAGCTTAGCAATTTTGGCACTTTCATCACCAATACGCTCTAGGTCTGATATTGCCTTACTGACGGCTATTACTAGACGTAAATCTGATGCGGCTGGCTGGCGACGAGCAATGATGCGAGTGCATTCTTCATCAATGTCAATTTCCATTTGGTTGATCTTGCTGTCATTGGCACGAACATCTACAGCAAGCTCGCTGTCTGCTTCGATCAGACATTTAATAGCGTCGCCCACTTGACGTTCTACCAGGCCACCCATTTCTAATAAGTGATTTTTTACGTGTTCTAGCTCTTTATTAAACTGGTCGCTAATGTGATGCGAATGACCGTCTGTTGTTAAGTCCATCTGTGTTCCCCTTTAGCTGTATTTTAGCCCCGATTATTTTGAACGTTAGCTAATGTGCAAAATCAACGTTAACCGTAACGACCAGTAATATAGTCTTCTGTCTGTTTCTTAGTTGGGTTAGTAAATAGTTGATCGGTATCGCCAAACTCTACCATGTCGCCCATGTACATAAAGGCGGTGTAATCACTTACTCGCGCTGCCTGTTGCATATTGTGAGTTACGATGGCGATGGTAAATTCATTTTTTAGCTCATGAATAAGCTCTTCAATCTTTAAGGTTGAAATTGGATCCAATGCCGAAGCAGGTTCATCTAGTAATAACACTTCTGGTTTTACTGCAATGGTACGAGCGATAACTAAACGTTGCTGCTGACCACCGGACATGCCTAATGCACTTTCGTGTAGGCGGTCTTTTACTTCGTTCCAGAGTGCAGCGCTTTTTAATGCCCACTCAACCGTTTCGTCTAGTTGACGTTTTTTCTTAATACCTTGAATACGCAAACCATAAGCTACGTTTTCGTAAATGCTTTTTGGGAACGGGTTTGGTTTTTGGAACACCATGCCTACACGTCTTCGCAGTTCAGCTACATCGACACTTTTTTCATAAATGTTTTCCGTATCTAATAGAATCTGACCCTGAATATTGCAGCCATCGACTAAATCATTCATGCGGTTGAAACAACGCAGTAATGTTGACTTACCACAACCCGATGGTCCAATAAACGCGGTAACACGTTTTTTAGGAATCATCATATCTATACCGTGTAGCGCTTCTTTATCGCCGTAGCTTAGGCGCAGGTCTTTAACCGTTAAGGCGGCTTTTTCAGTGGTAATATCTAGGTGCCGTGTTTCACGACCCATGTTTGACATATCAATGCTGTGGCCTTTTCTTTCTGTTGATTCATTCATAATAATGTCTTCTATATTATAAGGTCTGATCTTAATTTCTTTTTGGCGCTGAGTTTGATTTGTATCAATGCTCAACACCACTAAATTCTTTACTGCTTAGTACGTCCCTGTGCTTCCAACACTTGCTCATTTCTACATTTCTAGAGCTTTGAATTTTTCGCGTAAGTGATTACGAATAGCAATCGCCGATAAATTCAATAGTGCGATTACAATTACCAGTAGCAAGGCCGTTGCATATACCAATGGACGGGCCGCTTCAACGTTGGGACTTTGAAAACCAACATCGTATATGTGAAAACCTAAGTGCATGAATTTTTGATCCAAATGTAAATATGGAAAATTCATATTCAACGGTAGGCTTGGGGCTAGCTTGACCACGCCCACTAACATTAATGGTGCCACTTCACCAGCTGCTCGAGCGACGGCTAATATTACACCTGTCATCATGGCGGGGCTGGCCATTGGTAAAACTACTTTCGTTAATGTTTCCCATTTGGTTGCCCCTAATGCTAAAGAGCCTTCACGAATGGTTCTTGGGATACGGGCTAAGCCTTCTTCAGTGGCAACAATTACTACCGGTAATGTTAATAAAGCGAGCGTAATCGACGCCCACAGTAAACCAGATGTACCAAAGGTTGGAGACGGCAATGCTTCAGGGTAAAACAATTCATCAATTGTTCCACCTAAAAAGTAGATAAAGAAACCCAAACCAAAGACGCCATAAACAATAGATGGGACACCTGCTAGGTTATTAACAGCAACCCGAATAATATTGGTGACAATGCCTTGCTTGGCATATTCTCGTAAATAAACTGCTGCGACTACGCCTAGTGGCGTTACCATTATGGCCATTAGTATAACCATTAACACAGTACCAAAAATGGCTGGAAATACGCCGCCTTCTGTATTGGCGTTTCTCGGGTCTTCCCCTAAAAACTCACCCAACTTATCAAAATAATGACCTATTTTTTCATACGTGCTCATGGCATTTGGACGAAACGCACGAACCACTTCAGAGATATAAACCTTTACCGTTTTACCGCCGGTCTCTTTTACTATTATGTGGTCACGCTTTACGTCAGTATAAAGTTTAGTGAGGGTTATTTGATGCACTTCATATTCTTTATTTAATTCAGCACGGGTAGCCTCAAATTCATCTTTACGCTCTTGAGTTAGTTCGTCATCTAATTCATATGCACGCTGCTTTAAGCGCAGTCGTTCTAGCGCGTAGTTAATACTGCCTATTTCGCCGGTTAGAATATCCATAATGGAGTCGTGAATATCTAATGCACGGACTACTAAGCCTTGAAACGCCTCCCAAGCTTTTGCATCGTCTTGTGACGCATCGCCTACTAATTTATTGCCCTCGTAGACTGTGTCTAAGTAACCATAAAAATTGCCCCATTCCCGTCGCTCTAAGGCCATTGCTGTTGCTGGGAATTTTTTTACCGATAGGTGGTGGTCTAATACCCAACGAAAGTCACTTCCATAAACGTCGCGGTTACCGACTTTTAACAGGATTCGCTTTGCTTCTTCTGCATTATTTTCTGTTTTTAAGCCAATGGCTTTTAACTGAATTGCACTGACCATTTCTGAGTCTGTCATTTGACCCAATATGTTAGCTGGTGCATTGCCTGGCAAAGTATATTCGGCTTCTACAATTTGCGCAGGCCAAAAGTGTACAAGGCCTTTTGCTGCAATAAAACCGATTAAACCGACAACCATAATAATACTAATGGCAACAGCACCAGCATTAAGCCAAATGAAAGGAGAGCCAGATTTAACCCACTCTTTAAAACTTACATTCATAGCTGTTTTTTTCGCTGAATTTTTTAATGAATTATTCATATTTATAACTGCCCATACTTGGCACGCAAGCGCTGTCGGACTGTTTCGGCTGCGGTGTTAAACACAAAGGTAAATAAGAACAATACAAACCCAGTTAAGAATAGAATTCGGTAATGGGTACTGCCCACTTCTGACTCTGGTATTTCTACTGCAATATTGGCTGCTAGGGTTCGCATACCTTCAAATATATTGATGTCAGTAATTGGAGTATTACCCGTAGCCATTAACACGATCATGGTTTCCCCAACTGCTCGGCCTAGACCGATCATTAACGCCGAAAAAATACCTGGACTAGCGGTTGGCAATACTACTTTCATCATGGTTTGCCAAGGTGTTGCACCCAGCGCTAACGAACCATAAGATAATGATTTTGGTACGCTAAATATGGCGTCTTCTGCGATTGAGAAAATAGTAGGTATTACTGCAAATCCCATAGCTAAACCAACAATTAATGCATTACGCTGCGAGAAATCAACACCCAGATCATCGTTTAACCAATCGACCATTGATCCTCCAAAAAATAAAACTTCTAAACTTGGACTGATCTCAATGGCAAACCATGCCGCTATAATGATCACTGGTATAAGAGGTATTACATCCCAGCCTTCTGGTAAAAGGTGCCTAACTTTTTCTGGTAAGTTGGCCCAGGTAAAACCAAACATAAGCATGGCTATAGGCATCACTATCATGACTGCAAATATGCCCAACAAGTTATTTTCAATAAAGGGTGCTAACGCTAAGCCAGCTAAGAAACCTAAAATAACTGTTGGTAATGCTTCCATTAATTCAATAATGGGTTTTACTTTTCTGCGCAATGCTGGTGCCATAAAGTAAGCGGTATAAATAGCACCTGCAATGGCTAAAGGAGCCGCTAATAGCATAGCGTAAAAAGCACCTTTTAAAGTACCAAACGCCAGTGGGACTAAAGAATATTTTGGTTCAAAGTCATTTGTCGATGCCGAACTCTGCCAAATAAAATCGGGTTCGTGGTAGCCTTCGTACCAAACCTCATCCCACATAGACGCCCAAGAAATTTCTGGGTGCTCGTTATCTAACTTAAAGTGAGTAATGGTGCCATTGGTTTCAACTAATAGATCTTTTGCTCGAGGACTAATACTTAAGCCAAGAATTTCACCGTCAACCAATTTTTCGTTTAGCAGTGTTCGATGTGCGGTACTATGATAAACAGCAATATGGCCATCTTCACCGGCTGTATAAAAACCTTTGCGTCGCTGCTCTGTAGCAATAGCTTTAATATCTCCATGCCCCATTTCAAAACTACGAACGTTGCGTAAACGCCATTCGCCTTCTAATGTACGAGCCATGAATCGTTGAGTAACAGTACCTTGATCGTTACCAATTAATAACGAATTTTCTCCTAGTAGAAATGTCATTGTGGTGATAGCACCCAAATTATCAAGGGTTACGGTTTCCTCTAGGGTTTCTTCGTTTAAATTAATCACATGCAGTAAACGTTGGTCAGACAATACAAACATAAAGTTCATAGCCTGATCAATTTCTACTTGATTGATTATTCCCGCTATATTGGGTAACGATATTGACTCTTCAACTAGCACGACTTCTTCAGAAATAAAATCTTCTTCTTTTAAATAACGCTTAACCGTTAATTGATTATTGGCGTCTATAGCCGCCATCATTAATTCTTCTTCACCGTCTCGTAAGGTGATATTTGTTATGGCATGGCCATCGTCGAACAAGTTAATGGCTTCTTCGCCATATGGATACTCTATCCAGGGTGTAATTAAACGAACATCATTTGGGTAAGTGACTCTGTAGTTATGCTTAACCAGTAGTGCCCCTCCTTCTTTTCCAGTAATAGCCATTAATCGGCCACCAAAGGTGCTCACATCAAATGCAGTGATGTCCCCATCTATAGGCAATTTGTGAGTCTGTAATACCTCTCCATTACTAACGGAGAAAAACGTTAATGTATTATTTTCCTGAACGCGCAATGCCACTTCGGCTTGCTCTTCCATACTTAACATCAGCGTTGGAGAATTAGTGGCACCAGGAATTTGGTATTGATTTACCTGTTCTATATCAGCGGCCACAAACATAGGCGCTACTTCGTAAAGCAAGTAGAAGAAGATAAGTAATACTGCACCAATGATGCTGACACCGCCAAAGGCAATTCCCCAGCTGGCTAACTTGTCTTTTAGCGCACGGCCTTTGCGGTAACGGCGCAAGGCTGGCGTATTAAAATCTAAATCTGGCGGTGACGTTGTCATAATTTATCTTCTACTTCATATGAATCAATTCCGAGATTGTTACTCGGCCCGATACATCATTTAAAACATACTTGCTGATAACTTTTTTTGTATCGTTAAATACAAAGATACGCTCGCTGGGTATTAACCCAACGAGCGTTCATGTTATTAAGCTTAAAGTTATAGGCCTAATTTTTTCATTGTTTTCTCAACTACTTTTGCTGGTAATGCTATGTATCCATCTTTAGCTACAATGCCTTGGCCTTTTTGCGAAAGTATTAGTTTAAGAAATTCACGTTCTAAAGGAGCAAGCTCACCATTTGGCTTCTTGTTTACATAAACGTATAGGAAACGAGATAACGGATAAGTACCATTAACTGCATTCTCTGGATTAGCTTCAATATAGTCGCCGCCTTTTTTAGATAAAGGTACCGCTCTAACACTAGAAGTTGTGTAACCCATTCCCGAGTAACCAATGCCGTTTACAGAAGCAGAAATTGACTGCACTACAGACGCTGAACCAGGTTGCTCTTTAACTGTGTTTTTAAAATCGCCTTTACATAAGCCTTTTTTCTTAAAGTATCCGTAAGTACCCGATACAGAGTTACGACCGTAAAGTTCAACCTGTTTACTTTCCCAAGAACCTGTTAATCCAGCATCGCCCCATGTATCAATTGACTTTGGAACACCACATTTACGAGTAGTAGAGAAGATTGCGTCTACTTGCTTAATAGTTAAGCCTGTAACTGGATTGTCTTTGTTTACGAATACCGCTAGAGCATCGATAGCTACTGGAACAGCCGTTGGCTTGTAGCCGAATTTGTTTTCAAATGACTCTATTTCTTTGTCTTTCATCTTACGGCTCATTGGCCCTAAGTTAGACGTTCCTTCGGTTAGCGCTGGAGGGGCTGTTGAAGAACCGGCGGCTTGAATTTGGATGTTTACGTTAGGATACTGACGTTTAAACTCTTCGGCCCAAAGCGTCATCATGTTAGCAAGAGTATCTGAACCTACGCTGGATACGTTACCTGATACGCCGCTAGCCTTGACGTATTTTGGAATATCCTTATCAACACTTTGAGCGAATGACGGTAAAGCGACCACGCTGGCAACCAAGCCAGCTACTGCAAAAATCTTTTTAAGTTTCATTATGTTCTCCTTGAGGAGTTATCTTTGTTATGTTCACGGGGCTAATATATTTCTTAGTTGTGACAATAATGTTACAAACTTACTTTAGCCGAAAAATCACCAACTAATATCCTAATATGAAACTGATCTAAGGCAAATGGCTAATAGTCTATATACGTTTAGTCTCATTAGAACATGGACACTCATAAATGAGCAGAAAGTCATTCAATACATGGCTATAATGCTCATCAAATAAATATAATTGGTTCAAAATGACGCGGCTATATCAAACAATCCTCCAGTTTATTGAGCGCCTAGGTAAGCTAACTGGGTATTTAGGGCTATTTTTAGTGATAAATACGGCTTTAGTAGTCGCATTTCGTTATTTATTTAACTGGGCTCCCATAGCGCTGCAAGAGACCATGACCTACCTTCATGCCAGTTTGTTTATGCTGGGTGCCGCTTACACATTAAAACACGACGGCCATGTGCGCGTTGATGTGTTCTATCAGCACTACACGCACAAGAAGAAAGCACTGGTAAACCTGCTAGGCACCTTATTTTTACTGTTCCCAACTTGCTTGTTTATTTTGATCATTTGTTTTCCATATGTAGAAAGCAGTTGGGCCATGGGTGAACGCAGTGTTGAAAGCAACGGCCTGCCTTGGCTTTATGCCCTTAAAGCTCTATTGCTAGCTCAGCCCGTATTGCTAATGCTGCAAGGAACGGCGGAAATTATTAAGAACCTGCTGATTCTTCAAAATCGGACCATTCCACAAGATCAAAATGCAGGGCCACAGTAATGGAAATGATGCCTTTTGTTATGTTTGTGGCCGTTTGTGCCGTAATAATGCTGGGTTACCCGGTGGCATTTACTCTGTCGGGCGTGGCTTTAATATTTGCCTTAATTGGCACCGTCACAGGGCAATTTGATGGCGCTTTTTTAGAAGCTTTACCCAACCGCTTATTTGGTATTATGGGTAACCAGATTCTTATAGCGGTTCCCTTGTTTGTGTTTATGGGGGTTATGCTTGAAAAAAGTCGAATTGCTGAAAACCTGTTAAATACGATGGGGCAGTTGTTCGGGTCGTTACGCGGCGGATTAGCACTGTCAGTAATTATTGTGGGCACCTTGCTTGCTGCAAGCACCGGTATTATAGGTGCTACCGTGGTAACCATGGGGCTAATCACTCTGCCAACCATGCTGAAAAACAACTATAGCCCTTCTCTTGCCACCGGCACCATTTGCGCAACGGGTACGCTTGGACAAATTATCCCACCGTCTATGGCGTTAATTTTATTAGCCGATGTTCTGTCTAGCTCTTATCAACAGGCTCAATTAAAAATGGGGAATTTTAGCCCTGAAACCCTATCTGTAGCTGACTTATTTATGGGCGCGTTAATTCCTGGATTGTTATTAGTAGCCGCTTATTCGATTTATGTGCTGGTGGTGGCCTGGCTTGATCCTGAAGCAGCACCCGCCATGGAAAAAACCGGTGAAGATATATCAGCCTTTACAGCCATTAAGCAAATGGCGCCCCCATTGCTGCTTATTGTTGCTGTTTTAGGCAGTATATTATTCGGTATCGCCACGCCTACCGAAGCCGCAGCGGTAGGCGCAACCGGTGCTACCTTATTAGCGTGGCTTAATAAGTCGCTTTCATTCAAACAAGTAAAGGAGACTATGGACAGCACGTTGAATGTAACCAGTATGGTATTTTTGATTTTCTTTGGCGCGGCTATTTTTTCTTTAGTATTCAGAGGCTATGGTGGAGACGAGCTAGTAGAACAGTTATTTGAAGACATGCCAGGTGGTGTTATTGGTGCCACGTTAGTAGTTATGGTGGTGATCTTCTTGCTGGGCTTTATCTTGGATTTTATAGAAATCACCTTTGTAGTGGTTCCTATTGTGGCCCCCGTATTATTGGCTATGGGTTTAGACCCAGTTTGGTTAGGTATTATGATTGCCATTAACTTACAAACCAGTTTCTTAACGCCACCATTTGGCTTTGCCTTGTTTTACTTGCGAGGCGTAGCCGGCGATACGGTTAACAGTATCGATATTTACAAAGGCGTGATGCCGTTTATTGCCATTCAATTAGCTGTTTTAGGTTTACTGGCAGTTTGGCCTGGATTAGTGACTTGGTTGCCTAATTTAATATATGGATAGCCTGATATATAGATAGCCTAATTTATTCGACCCTTTCTTATATTGAGGCTTTTTATTAAGCGGAACATACTGTTCGCTTGAGTTACCCCTTTATAAGGAGTACAAAGCGAAGATAAATTTTAAATATATAAAAATAACGCTATGACTGAATTTACTGAAGATACACCCTTGCCTAACGGCCGATTGACATTACGTATTATTCCAACCCAAGCCGATACCAACGCCAGCGGTGATATTAGTGGCGGCTGGGTGCTAGATAAAATGGACATGGCGGCCGAAGATACGGCCCGCATGATCGCTCAAGGCCGTGTGACCATGGTATCGAGTGAAACAACTACGTTTTTATCGCCGGTAAAAATAGGCCGTGCCATTTGCATTTACACCAAGGTAAAAGACATAGGAAAAAGCTCTATGCATATCAATGTTGAAGTCTGGAGCCAAAATACCTATTACGACGAACTCACCAAGGTGTGTGACTCTACCTTTGTTTATGTGGCCATTGATGAAGCAGGCCGTATTCGAATGGTGCCAGAAGAGTAATGTTTATACGTCCGTTTAAATGCATATCATCTATTTAATGACGTAAAGCAACAATTGATAAAACTTAAATTTCTAATGACTTTACCAATCCTATTGCTTAGGGCTAAAGCGAACCGTGCCTCGACACCTAAGCATTAGGTAAGCCATTAACATACCTGTTATAAATCCAGATAAATGTGCAATCCATGATACACCCGGAATAAAACTAAACAGACTAAAGAAAGCCCCACTGTATAAAACTACTGTAAAACTTGTTGCTATTACATTAATAATAGAAGGCTTTATAAAGGCCCCGCCTATTAAAAATCCAATCATAGTAAAAACAACTCCTGATGCACCCACTGTAAGACTATTAGACGCAGAAAACACCCATGTAGCTAAGCCTGAAAAAAGTGTACCTGCTACAAATATTTTAATAAATGCTTGGTGCCCGTGAATCATCTTTATGATAATTGGCAAAATTAACATTGGTCCAGTATTAGAAACAATGTGAAGAAAGTTGTGATGTAAGAATGGCGCTAGAAACACTCCAAAAAGGCCATTGACACTTCTTGGTTCTATACCAAATCTAGTCATATCCGGAAAAAAAGGAGTGAGATTTAATAAATAAACAACCCAAATAACGGCCACTGTATAAAAGGAGTATTTTAAATTTTTAATTATGTTGCTTAGCATTTATTAACTGCTCAACTTATTGAAGTGCTTTACTAGAACTCTCTAGTATATTGATGACAACTAAAGGCAAGTACCTGTTAATTGTCATTTAACTACTATAATAATTGGTTTTTTTTCTGTGGTAAAAATACTTAATTTTTATCAAATTAATGTACGCATTACTTCGCTATAGATCACACTAAACATAACTTGTAATGTCGATTTTTGAAACTTGGTGCTTTAGATACTCTTTTGAGTACAGGTAATTAAATATTTGGCTCACACATTGTTCAACATTTATCCCATCTGTTTTAATATGAATTTCTGATGTATTTGGACGTTCATATTGTGAATCAATACCCGTAAAGTTTTTTATCCCACCAGAGCGGGCCTTTTTATACAGGCCTTTAATATCTCTTTTTTCGCATTCTTCAAATGCCGTATCAACGAAGACTTCAATAAACCCCCCCTGTTGAAATTTATCTCTTGCTTGCTGTCTATGAGAGTGTTTAGGTGTTATGAAGGCGGCTAATACAATAAACCCAGAATCAACCATTAACTTAGCTACCTCTGAAACCCTTCTAATGTTTTCATCACGGTCTGAATCTGTAAACGTTAAATCAGCGCACAAACCTTTTCGCACGCCATCTCCATCTAATAAATAAACCCTATCATTTATTTCAGATATTTTTTGCCCAACGGCAGTGGCAATAGTGGACTTTCCCGCGCCACTTAGCCCCGTAAACCAAAGTACGAATGGCTTTTGGCTTTGACTAACCATACTTTAATCCTGATTATTTTGATTCGGATACAAATGTTAAGATTTTCCATATTTTAAATATTGCGTTGTCATATCAATTTCTTATTAAAAATTACCGATTGTTCCTTTCAAAATTTCTATGTTTAAATGGATTTAATGAACACTCTGCTCATGTTTAAAAGAGGGTTAGATTCTAAATTTACTACATTTTCATGGATATTAAAGCTTTAGATAATTCATTAAAAAGCTCAGTTGATTTCACTATTAAATCAACTGAGCTTTTCAGGGTACTATTATAAATAATATATTATATTTAAGAGCTACTTTGCATTTCTCGCATTCAAAAATGCTTGCTCTGTCAAACTATGGTATCCCTGTATATTGTCTTTATACGCTTTGTAAGAGTCATATACTTTTTTAGTCATTGCGTCTTTTTCAGATACCTCTTTTACCACTTGCTCTGACAAGTCACGAAGCTTCATCAAAACATCTTTAGGGTAAGCGCGTAATTGAACGCCATGTTTGTCTACTAAGTCTTTTAGCGAGTGATTATTGCGAGCTGTGTATTCATCAAGCATGTCCTGATTTACTGCACGCGTGGCGACTTTCACAATGGCTTGTAAGTCTTTTGGTAATGTATCGAAAGCCTGTTGGTTAACGGTAAATTCCATCATAGAACCGGGTTCGTGCCAGCCTGGGTAGTAATAATATTTAGCGGCTTTGTGCAAACCAAAAGCTAAGTCATTATATGGACCCACCCATTCAGTGGCATCGATCGCACCTGTTTGCAAAGCGGTAAATAATTCTGCACCGGGTAAGGTCACTGGTGTTCCCCCAGCGCGGGCTAAGACTTCGCCACCTAAACCAGGGATGCGCATTTTCAAACCTTTAAGATCGTCAATGCTGTTTATTTCTTTGTTGAACCAACCGCCCATTTGCACGCCAGTATTACCACCCGATAGTGGAATTAAGTTAAAGGGTGCGTATATTTCTTGCCAAATTTCCATACCGCCACCGTATTGAATCCAACCATTCATTTCTTGGGCTGTTAAGCCAAAAGGCACTGAGGTAAAAAATTGCACCGCAGGAGATTTACCTTTCCAATAATACGCGCCACTGTGACCCATTTCTGCGGTGCCACGAGAAACGGCATCGAACACTTCAAGCGCCGGTACTAATTGCCCTGCGCCGTATACCTTTACTTTTAAACGGCCAGCTGACATTTCATCAACCATTTTTGAGAACTTTTCTGGAGCGGTACCTAAACCTGGAAAGTTTTTAGGCCAGCTGGTCACAAGTTTCCACTTAAACGTTTGCACAGGCTCAGCAACGGCAGCCCCATCTGAACTCGCAACTGGCTCTTTACCACATGCGCTTAACAGTGTGGCCAGTGCCAATCCAATAATCAGCTTAAATTTCATTCATTCATCTCCGTTTTTTATTTTTAGTATTCTGTGTCTATTTTTGTTGCTAATCTTCCATAGGTTTAAGTTTGGCAAATGCCGCTACCAACCACTTAGTCCCATCAAAATCGAACGATACTTGAACCCGTGTTTGCGGTCCTTGTCCTTCTAAATCTAGCACAACTCCTTCACCGAACTTGTCATGCCATACCCTCTGGCCAATATCTAAGCCGGTTTGTTCTTTAGCGGTTTGCGTACTAAAGTAATTGCCAACGGGCTTGGTTATTGTGGCTTTTAGTCTAACTTCTTGTATGTATTCGTCTGGTATTTCACGTACGAACCGAGAAGAGGAGTTAAAGTTTTCTTGCCCATGCAAGCGACGGCTTTCGGCTTGGGTGATCACCAGTTTTTCCATGGCCCGAGTAATGCCTACGTAACATAAACGACGTTCTTCTTCTAAACGCTCAGGATCGTCTGCTGACATTTTATGGGGAAACAAACCTTCCTCTAAGCCCGCTAAAAATACCAGTGGAAATTCTAAGCCTTTAGCACTGTGAAGCGTCATCATTTGTACACTGTCTTCAAATTCGTCAGCTTGAGTCGCGCCTGAATCTAATGCGGCTTGATCTAAAAAGGCCGCTAAAGGAGATGAGTACTCGGCTGATTGTGCTTCGCCGTTTTCATCTACAATTTGCAATTCATCTGGATTAAAGCTTTTAGCCGCAGTAACCAGTTCTTCTAAGTTTTCTATTCTGGCTTGGGCTTTTTCACCTTTTTCTTTTAGATGATGCTCTATTAATCCGCTGTGTTGTACCACGTGATCAACTTGCTCATATAGCTCGATATTTTGACACGATACTTCTAACTGATCGATCAATTCTTCAAACTTAGTGAGTGCGGTTAAAGCTCGAGGTGTGAGTAACTTTTGCTTAATACTTTGTTCTAGAGCCTGCCACATAGACGTACCGTGTTCACGAGCATACTTACGAATCGTTTCTACTGTTTTTTCACCAATGGCTCTGGCCGGTACATTTATTACTCGTTCTAAACTGGCGTCGTCATGGCGGTTTTGAATTAAACGTAAATACCCCATGGCGTTTTTAATTTCTAAACGCTCATAAAACCGCTGACCGCCATAAATTCTATACGGCATCCCCGAACGAATAAACGATTCCTCTATTACTCGTGACTGTGCATTTGATCGATAGAGAATGGCCGCATCTGCATATTTTTTTTCTGGGTTTTGTTTTTTCCACTCGGCTACTTGATCACAGATAAAACGGGATTCATCTTGCTCATTAAAAGCCGAATACAACGATATTTTTTCGCCGTCTTCGCCATCTGTCCAAAGATTTTTGCCTAACCGAGATGGGTTATTCCCAATGACGGCATTGGCGGCATTTAGTATGTTGGCAGTGGACCGATAATTTTGCTCCAGCTTTATTTGCTGAGCGCCTTCAAAGTCTTCAGTAAATTTTTGAATATTTTCAATTTTTGCACCACGCCAACCGTAAATTGACTGATCATCGTCACCTACGGCCATAACAGGAATAACATCCCCCGCTAACACTCTTAACCAAGCGTATTGAACCGAGTTGGTATCTTGAAACTCGTCTACCATAATGTTACGGAAACGATTCTGGTATTGTTTAAGGACTTCGGGCTGGTTCAGCCAGAGCTCGTGGGCGCGCAATAGCAATTCGGCAAAGTCTACTAAACCAGCTCGCTGGCACGCTTCTTCGTAGGCTCCATAGATGGACACCATGGTTTGTGCCCACTGATCGTTAAACGGTTGAATGTGATGTGGGCGCAGGCCTTCGTCTTTCTGTTGGTTGATGTACCACATGGCTTGTTTAGGCTGGTAAGTATTTTCATCGATGTTCATTGACCGAACGATGCGTTTAATCAGCCTGAGTTGATCGTCGCTGTCCATTACTTGAAAGTTTTCAGCTAAATTGGCTTGCTGCCAATGAGTCCGTAATAAACGGTGAGCCAACGAGTGGAATGTTCCTATCCATAAATGACGCGAACTAATACCCGTTAGCTCTTCTACTCTATTGCGCATTTCTTTTGCGGCTTTGTTAGTAAAGGTTACCGCAAGAATCGACCCTGGGCTAATGTGCTCTATTTGCATTAACCAAGCAATGCGATGCACCAGCACGCGAGTTTTACCCGAGCCCGCACCTGCAAGCACTAGCTGATGGTTTAAAGGTGCCGCGACGGCATCGCGTTGAGGAGCATTTAGCCCTTCTAATAAGTCAGTAACATCCATAAAAGCCAGCTGAGATTCCAATAATAAGCACGCGTGAGCGAACTTGATTGTAAAAAAATATTCAATGGAGTTTATCAAAATCGACTAATTTATGTGAGTATTTATACAGTGTTTTACAAAATCAAAGACACTGGCAATGCTTTTTACATATGATTTGGCTTCAATCACGATTTTCAACCCAGTTTTCAAGTTATTAGCTAGATCATTTAAGGTGAGCTTTGGGCTATACTCAAAGCAAACCTAATGTAAGAATAATTCGTGCCTAATCAATCCTCATTTATTTCTCAAATTCGTAAAGCCATTCCAGACATGCGCAAGTCAGAGGTTAAGGTTGCTAATTACGTACTGGAAAACATGGACGCTGTAATACATATGCGAATTGTGGACTTAGCGCAAGAAGCACAGGTGAGCGAACCCACTGTTGTAAGATTCTGTAGAGCATTAGGCCTTAGTGGCTTTCAAGCATTTAAAGTCTTACTGGCGCAAAGCAATACCAGTATTCACGGAATTGGTCAGTTTGCTATAACTGAAACCGATAACAGCTCTGATATTGTTAAGAAGATTTTTGATACCAGTGTGACGCAAATTATGAAGGTGAGAAATTACCTTGATGAGCAGCAAATTTCTAGAGCCGTAGAAGCTCTGACAAAATCCAAACGAGTTGAATTTTATGGCTTTGGCGCATCTGGGGCAGTGGCTATGGATGCCATGCACAAGTTTTTTAGGCTTCAATTTAGCTCTGTGGCTTACAGTGACCCGCATATGCAAAGTATGTCGGCTGTAACTCTGCAAAAAAATGACGTCGTTGTGGCCATAAGTCAAAGCGGCAGAACAAAAGACCTGTTACACGCTATGAGTATTGCAAAACAGCAAGGCGCTCGTGTTATCAGCTTATCGCCGCCCAATACTCCAGTCAGTAATTTAGCAGACCTACCGATACATGTTCACATTAACGAAGACACTGACGTGTTTACTCCTATGACGTCCCGTATTACCCATTTGTTGGTTATAGATTGCTTGGCCGTAGGTGTTGCCCAGAAAAAGGGCCCTGATTTTGATGATCATTTAGCTAAAATTAAAGACAGCATAAGTACTTTTAGAGAACCCGAATCTAATAAATGACCTGTTTTTTCAATTCCCTTTAAAAACCATACTTTTTTGATTAAAAAACAACCATTTATACTTATAACTGGTTGATATTTTTTTTCAAATTGTCATTATGTTGTTACCTTGAACAATAATAATAAGTTTTGTAATTAACAGAGCGCAAAGGGGAACTACCATGGAAGCAGCAGTTGTTGAGCGTAAAGCCAAAATTGAATTAGTCAACTTCGATAAAAAAGGAAATATTGTCGTAAATAAACGCGATGAGAAGTCTGCAAAATTAGTGGCACGCCGCGCAATCGAAGCCCATCTTGAACGTAAAAAAATGCAACTTGACGACTATTGGGACGATTTATAAAGTTCACTTTGAAAAACCTGTTACAAAAAAACCAGCTATAAGCTGGTTTTTTTCTGCAAACAATATCACCTCAATTGCAGTTTTAACTCTTCTAAAACCAATTTACTATCTGGGTACACGCCGCGCCACAAGTGAAAGCTTACTGCGGCTTGCTCTACCAACATACCTAGGCCATCTATTATTTTCTCTGCGCCCAAGTTGTTGGCCCAAACTAAAAAGGTCGTAGGTTGCTTTGCGTACATCATGTCATAGACACAGGTATTAGACGCAACTACTGATTCAGGAATAGGAGGTACCTCGCCATTTAAGCTAGCCGAAGTACCGTTAATGATCACGTCAAACGACCCTTTAATATCACCAAACTCACTGGCAAAGATATTACCCATAGAGCTAAACTGTGCAGCCAAGTCTTGAGCTTTTAAATGAGTCCTATTACAAATAACAATTTCTGCAGGTGTTTCGGCTAATATTGGTTGAAGCACACCACGAATTGCACCGCCTGATCCAATCACTAAAATACGTTTTCCTGAAAGCTCTACCTGATTATTTACGATTAAATCGCGCACCAAGCCAGCACCATCAGTATTGTCACCTAATATACTGCCATCCTCTTGAAGCTTTAAAGTATTTACAGCTTGAGCCGTTTTTGCTCGATCTGTTAGCGTATCGGCAAAGCTATAGGCTTTTTCTTTAAAAGGTACTGTTATGTTTAAGCCTTTGCCATTGCCCTTAAAAAAATCGATAACAGCGGAATTAAAATTATCCTTTGGCACTAACATAGCACTATAAATAAGTTTGATACCCGCTTGCTGAGCAAATTGCGAATGGATAACAGGGCTTTTGCTGTGATTAATGGGATTCCCCATGACTGCATATAAATCTGTCATGTGTTATTTACCTAGCCAGTCTTTGTGAGGTAAGAAGTCTGTGTACAGGGCCATCTCTGGTGTACCTGCTTCTGGATGCCAGTTGTAATCCCAGTGGACTATCGGAGGGAGCGACATTAAAATAGATTCTGTGCGTCCCCCTGTTTGTAGACCAAAGATTGTGCCGCGGTCGAATACCAAGTTAAATTCCACATAGCGACCACGACGGTAACTTTGAAATTTACGTTGGCGTTCACCGTATTCTATATTTTTGCGTTTAGCCATAATAGGGCGATACGCTGTTACAAAATTGTTACCAATACTTTGCATTAACGCAAAACTTTTTTCAAAACCTTCTTCATTTAAATCATCAAAAAACAAACCACCCACACCGCGAGCTTCATCACGATGCTTTAGGTAAAAGTAATCGTCACACCATTTTTTGTATCTGTCATAAATATCTTCACCAAAAGGGTCACATGCATCTTTTGCTGTTTGGTGCCATTGCACCACGTCTTCTTCGAAGCCGTAATAAGGCGTTAAATCGAATCCGCCACCAAACCACCAAACAGGTTCTTCGCCTTCTTTCTCGGCCACAAAAAAGCGAACATTTGCATGGCTAGTTGGAATGTATGGGTTAGTTGGGTGAATCACCAAACTCACACCCATTGCTTGAAAACTTCGTCCTGCAAGTTCTGGCCGACTAGCGCTTGCGCTTGCTGGAAGTTTGTCACCAAACACGTGACTAAAGTTAACGCCGCCTTTTTCTATCACTAAACCATTTGTTAATACACGAGTTCGACCGCCACCAAGCTGTTCGCCACGGTCCCAAGTTTCTTCAGTAAATTGTTGTCCACCGTCTTCTTCTGCTAACTGTTCACAGATATTGTCTTGTAATGCCAATAAATACTCTTTGACCGAGTCAATGTTTACCATGTTATGCCCTTATTTTTACTTTCTTATTACGCGGCCAGTTTCTAAATCAACAATTTTACTGGGACCATTGGCTAAGCCTACTGGACCAGATAAAATAAAATCTACCTGTGAGCCAAATAGTAAACGGGCTTGGACCGCGTTTCGAACGGTAGGTTGACCAGAATAATTTGCCGACGTGGATACAATGGGGCCGCCAAACTGTTTACACAATTGCTGAACCATTGGGTGAGAGCTAACTCGAATAGCGACAGTATCAAATCGTCCATAAACCAAAGGCAAGATCATATCTTTATGGGGCACTAAATAGGTAAACGGACCTGGCCATCTTGATTCCAGCTCAGCTCTTTTTTCTGCCGCAATATCGTTCAATAAAAAATCAAACTGCTGAATGTTAGCGCCCACTAAAATTAATCCTTTATAGGCATCGCGACGCTTAATATCTAATATGCGATTAAGCGCTTCTTCATCAAATGGGTCACAGCCTAAACCCCAAACAGTTTCAGTTGGGTAGACAATAACTCCCGATGTCTCTAGAGCATGTTTTGCTTTGTATATAGGCCAGCGCATAGTGTATGTAGAGTATTACCCGATAGTCAGTAAAAAAAAATTTTGGAAATTACAATGCGCAAAGTACTGCAGCTAAGTCTAAGGTGCAAGCATGCTGCGAAATATAATAATGAAAGAGGGTTTTTAGAGCCTAAAATACGTTCCTTGCTCTTGTCGAATCAAACCACTTAACTCCAGATCCATTAAGTGAGCCGAAATTTCAGACACCGAGCAATGAGTTTTAACCACTAAACCATCTAAATTAACGCCTTGGTAGTCCACTGCCTTTAAAATATTATACTGCTGTGGGTTAAGTTGCTCTAAAGCCTGATTATCTGAGGCCTTTAATAATGGTTTTATAGGGCTTGTTGAGCTTCGATTAATAGGCCATTGTGGCTCATGCATTAAACTGAACTCTTCAACTATTTGATCGGGGGATTCTATTAGACAAGCTCCCTGACGAATCAAGAAGTGACAGCCCGATTTTTGTGGATTATTAACAGGGCCTGGAATAGCAAATACTTCTCTATTTTGTTCTAACGCTTGCCTAGCAGTAATAAGTGAGCCGCTTTTTATTGTTGCTTCAACCACTAATGTCCCCATGCTCAAACCACTCACAATCCTATTTCGACGAGGAAAGTGTCCAGGCATTGCTTTTGCCCTTAGGGGAAACTCGCTAACAACAGCACCTTGTTCAGCTATTTCAGTTGCTAGACGTTTATTTTGTTTTGGATATATTTCGCTGAGCCCTGTGCCAAGCACCGCGATGGTTTTTCCTCCAGCTTGTAAAGCTCCTTTGTGAGCAAAAGCATCCACACCTCTGGCAAGACCACTGGTAATAACGAACCCTGACTCTGCAAGTGATTGTGCAAATTCAAATGCTTGGCTTTGGCCAGATGACGATGGATAGCGGCTGCCAACAATGGCCACTTGAGGTAAGTCTAAACATGCTAACTCGCCCTTAACCATTAATATTGGTGGAGCTGTAGCAATCTGCGCTAGCCTTTTTGGGTAATGCTTATGGCATGGAGTAATTAAGTGGTTATTGGTTTGCAAAGCCCAAGTCAATGCGTGCTCTGCGTCTTTGCATGGGTTTGAGGGAGGGTGAGCAGTGATGTGTTTTACGCTTTTTTTAGACAGTTTTAATGATATTAACTGCTCTTCTGAAAACGTATAAACTTCAGTTGCTAGAATGCCTTGCTGGGCTAAAAACTGAAACGCTTTTGGGCCAATATTAGGCGTTAACGCTAGGTGGATATAGGCGTTTAATTCATCTGGCGAATACTTTATTATTATTTTATTCGCCATTCACCTTACCCAATAGCGTTACTTAAATAACTCAACTTATAGCTCTAATCAATAGCGCTAGAAGTACACCACAGTATCTATTCATAGAGCCGTAATGAACAATTTTGAGGGTTAGTTATTTGTGCATTAAGGGGCCCATCCTTGGACCATATAGGCTTTTATCATCCTTGCTATTAAAAAAGCCTAACTCAGGGTATCGGAACACTTTTAAAAACATATCAGGCAGATGTCGTATTTAGTCTCATAGCCTTTGAATATGAGACTTAACGCAAAGTCGCTTCTGGACTACGAACTTCGTCACCCACTGACAGTGGGCGTAATGCTTTTAGTATCAATCCATAGCTCAATTTATCAAACACTCTGAATATCATCATTAAACCAGCTCGTTCAGATGGTAACCTCACTTTAGCCCGAGTAACCCGATCAATAATCTCTTCGCCAGACTTATAGATAGCTAATACGTTACCTTGTTCTAGGTTGTCTCGGCTGCCCTGATTAATGACTACCACTTGATATTGTCCAATTTGGGTTACGCCACCTAGCACTGCAATCATTCGGCCGTAAGCATCTTCTGGCGGTGCACTTGGTACAAAATTAGCGATCAACTGCCGGTCTTCAGAGGTTAATAACCGATCACCAATCATTACCTCTTCACGAGCATTTGATAATGACAAAGTTGCAACATCGCCATCCCAAGCAGCAACCGAACCAGCACCCACTTCGCGAGCTTCTAAACCTAAAGCTTCGCTGGTATCTGGGTCTACAAATATCTGGCCTTTTCTAAATATTCCATAACCAACTTCAGGTTCTGCGTTGCCAAAACCTCGAGCATAAACTTTACCACCACCACCTGCTAAAATTCGATTATCTGCACCGGCCACAACATAAGGAGCATCTTTAAGTTCTTTGCTTTTAACAATTCGACTATTTGTCATAAAGCTAGAAATAGCCGTCATAGGAATGGGGGGTATGGCACTGGCCAAAGTGCTAATACGAGTACTAGGAGACAGTCTTATCACACCCCTTGCAGCGGCTGAACGTTTTTTAATTGATATTTTTACTTCATCGCCGGTATAAACCAACCCTATAACATCGCCTGGGTAAATAAGATGAGGGTTTTCAATTTGATCATTTAACTGCCAAATCTCAGGCCATAGCCAAGCATCGCTTAAATACTTTTGAGACAAATCCCAAAGGGTATCACCATCTTTAACTACATAATCAATAGGATGGCCTGGTTTTAAGTCAATGGCTGAGGCTGAACTGATGCTCACGACCAAAAAAGTTATAGCTAAAAGCTGTTTAAGCAGGGGTTTGAACATTAATCGTCCCTTATTTTTATTGGTTGCCACAAGATTGCCTACAATCTATCGCATCATTCTATATAATATACTCATATCATCTTAGCAGGGCTCGCACCCTAATGACTACTAAGGCGTCACAAGTTTATGGCTATATTAGAAATATTAGAGTTTCCAGACTCTCGCTTACGCACAATTGCAGCAGAAGTACTCCAGGTAACAGACGAGACTCGTCGAATTATCAAGGATATGTTTGACACTATGTATGATGCACCCGGTATTGGCTTAGCCGCTACTCAGGTTAATGTACATCAACGAATTGTTGTCATCGACCTAAGTGAGGATAAAAATGAGCCGCAGGTTTTTATTAACCCACAAGTGACTGTTCTTGACGGCGAGTTAGAACGAATGCAAGAAGGATGTTTATCGTTTCCTGGGTTTTATGAAGAGATTGAACGTATCGAGCATTGTGAAATTAAAGCGGTTGATAGAGAGGGGCAACCTTTTACAATCGAAGCAAAAGGATTAATGGCTGTCTGCATTCAACATGAATTAGATCATTTAGACGGCAAACTGTTTGTAGATTACTTATCAAACACTAAGCGCGATAGAATCCGTAAAAAGCTAGAAAAGCAGCATAGGCTCGCAGCCAAAAGCTAAAGGAATTTTCATTGAGAATCGTATTTGCCGGGACACCCGGATTTGCTGCAACCCATCTTGACGCACTGCTGAAAGTAGGAATTGAAGTTGTGGGGGTTTACACCCAGCCAGACCGCCCATCTGGGCGTGGTAAAAAGTTAACTGCCAGTCCAGTGAAGGTACTTGCTGTTGAAAACAACATTGAAGTGTTTCAGCCAGCTAATTTTAAATTACAAGCAGATCGTGACCAGCTTACCGAGTTAAAGCCTGACCTAATGATTGTTGTGGCCTATGGCTTATTGCTGCCCCAAAGCGTACTGGATATTCCAACTTATGGCTGTATTAATAGTCATGCATCTTTATTACCCCGCTGGCGTGGCGCGGCGCCCATCCAAAGAGCGATCGAAGCTGGCGATCTATCGTCGGGGGTCACTATTATGCAAATGGAAGCCGGTTTAGACACAGGACCCATGATTCAAAAAGTAGAAACGCCTATTATGCCCAGTGACACAGGCGGCTCTTTACACGATCGATTGGCCCAATTAGGCAGCGAGGCCTTGGTTAACACTGTGGCTAAATTTGAAAGTGGCCCAATGTTGAAAGAAATTCAAGATGACGCCCAAACCTGCTACGCCCGCAAATTAAGTAAAGAAGAAGCCTTAATTAACTGGCATCAATCGGCTGAAGTCATTGTGCAAACAATACGCGCATTTAATCCTGCCCCCATGTGCTATACCTTATTAGGTGACAGTCGCATAAGGGTATTAAAAGCTCAAGTATATCCTAAAAGCCATTATTCAATTCCTGGCACCGTATTATCGGTCAATAGCTTAGGAATTATGGTCGCCTGCAAAGAAAATGCTGTAGTACTAGAGCAAGTTACTATTCCAGGTAAGAAGCCCATGATGGTCAGCGATCTATTAAACGGTAATCACCCGTTTATAGAAAATTACGTTTTAGCCAGCGAGCAATAAGTAGAAATGAGCAATATTAATGTTCGGGGCATCGCCGCGTTATCCATGCTTCAGGTTGTGGATAACAAAAAAAGTCTCACTGGGATTCTGGCCTATCAAAGCCCAAAAGTAGCTGATGAGGATCGCGGGTTATTACAAAACTTGTGCTTCGGAAGCAGTCGATATTTTTTCGGTATTAACGCTCTTAGTAAAATACTTCTGCAAAAACCATTACCCGAAGAAGCCCGTCCTGTTCATGCATTGTTATGGGTAGGGCTTTACCAGCTAGCTTACAGCTCTATATCAGAGCACGCAGCCATTAACGAAACAGTTGAAGCCTGTACTCAGTTAAAATTAGAGAAGTATAAAGGCGTACTTAATGCCATATTAAGACGTTTTCAACGAGACAAAGAAGGCCTGTTGGAAGGCCTAAGTGACAGTGACGTAACTCTGTACAATCATCCAAAATGGTATCTTAAACTGCTTAAAAAAAGCTGGCCAGAACAATGGCAATCTATCTGTGAACAAGGCAATTTACAAGCGCCCATGTGTTTAAGAGTGAACGCTCACATAGTCAGCCGTGATGAGTATCTACTAACATTAAATGATAATGATATTAGTGCCTCTAACGGAAAGCATGCACTTACTTCAATATACTTAGATAAGCCTTGTGATGTGTTTTCTCTCCCTAAATTCAGCGAAGGCAGTTGCAGCGTTCAAGACGAAGCAGCTCAGCTAGCAGCGCAGATTTTAGACCCTCAAGCAGGCGAAGTTATTTTAGATGCATGCAGCGCACCGGGTGGTAAAACTTGCCACATATTAGAAGCCAGTCAAAACCAAGCGAAAGTAACGGCAATTGATGCCGATGAAATGCGCTTAGTTCGAGTTCATGAAAACTTAGCCAGGCTCAAATTAAATGCAAATGTTAAGCATGGTGAAGCTCAAAATCCTGATTCTTGGTGGGATGGAACAGCATTTGACCGAATACTATTAGACGTTCCTTGCAGCGCTACTGGCGTTATACGCCGCCACCCAGATATTAAGTTGCTGCGTCAAAAGGCCGATATTGATAACCTAGCAGAGTTACAACAAGAAATACTGCAAAAAGCATGGACAATGCTGAAGCCAGGTGGCACCTTGCTGTACGCTACATGTTCAATATTTCCCAAAGAAAACAGCTTGAACATTGAAAAATTTTTATCTCTAGAGAAAACGGCTCTGTTGCAAACATTGAATCTATCCACAGGTATAGATACAGGGTTTGGCTCTCAGCTTTTTCCAGATGTTAACAGCCACGATGGCTTTTTCTATGCGTTATTAAAAAAGTCCCAATAAACCGTTATTGAGACACGTTAAATCCTTTTATAAGGCTATAAATGGCAAGCTTGAGCGTTATTTGATTCAAGTTTGGCTACATAAATAGGTTTCATCAAAGCAATGAAAATAATTATTTTAGGAGCCGGCCAAGTAGGCGGCACACTGGCCGAGCACCTTGCCACTGAAGGTAACGACATAACGGTTGTAGATACTGACGGCCCAAGATTAAAAGAACTTCAGAATCGGTTAGATATTAGGACCGTTTTAGGGAAGGCATCTTTTCCAAATGTTTTACGTCAAGCCGGTGGTGACGATGCTGATATGCTAGTGGCCGTAACTAATTCTGACGAAGTAAACATGATAGCCTGCCAGGTTGCTCACTCATTATTTAAAACCCCTACAAAAATCAGCCGGATACGTGCTCAAGATTACACTCAATATAAAGAAATGTTTGGTAATACAGGCATTCCCGTTGATGTGTTTATTAGCCCTGAACAGCTAGTTACTAATTATATTAAACGCTTATTAGAATTTCCTGGGGCATTACAGGTGCTTGATTTTGCCAATGCAAAAGCAAAGTTAGTGGGTGTGAAAGCATATTATGGTGGGCCATTAGTTGGTCAAGAACTTCGTTACCTGCGTGAACATTTACGCAGCGGCGTAGATACTCGTGTGGCGGCTATTTATCGTAAAGGCCAAGCAATTATGCCTCAAGCGAATACCGTAATTGAAGCTGATGATGAGGTTTTCTTTATTGCGGCTAAAAAAGACATTCGCACAGTAATGGCTGAACTGCGCAGAAGTGAAGCCCCATATAAACGAGTTATTATTGCTGGGGGCGGAAACATTGGAGCAAGATTAGCTCAGGTTCTTGAGCCTTTTTACAGCGTAAAGTTAATTGATCACAATTTAAAACGATGCATGCGGCTGAGTGAAAAAGTTAAAAGTAAAACCATTATATTAAATGGTAGCGTAACCGATAAAGAGCTTTTGCTAGAAGCTAACATAGAGAATACCGATGTATTCTGCGCACTAACAAACGATGACGAAGTGAATGTAATGTCATCTATGCTGGCCAAGCAATTAGGCGCTCGGAAAGTTATGACTCTGATTAATAAGGCTGAATACGTTGACCTGGTTCAAGGAGAGGGTATTGACATTGCAATCAGCCCATCGCTAACCACCATTGGCAGCTTACTGACTCATGTTCGCCGCGGCGATGTTGCCAATGTTCATAGCTTGCGCCGAGGTGCTGCTGAGGCAATAGAAGCCATTGCCCATGGGGATAAAACGACTTCTAAGGTGGTTGGCCGCAGGCTAGATGAAATAGCCTTACCTGAAGGCACCACTATTGGTGCTATTGTCCGTGACGAGCAAGTAAAAATTGCCCATGGGGATGTTGTTATAGAAAGTGATGATCACGTTATTTTGTTTGTGCTGGATAAAAAGCGCATTCCAGATGTTGAACGTTTATTTCAAGTAGAGTTGGGCTTCTTCTAATGCACCCGGCTATAATTTTTCGTATTCTTGGCATTTTGTTAATGGTATTCAGCATCGCGCTAATACCACCGATTGTAGTTAGCTTAATTTATCAAGACTCAGCTCTTAATGCTTTTTTGTCTGCACTGGGTATTACCTTTGCCACCGGCGCTGTATTTTGGTTTCCTGTTCGCCATCGGCGGCAAGAACTTCGCACCCGTGACGGATTTGTGGTGACGGCTTTATTTTGGATGGTACTGGCTTTGTCTGGTTCGCTGCCATTAATGCTGGCTGAAAGTCCTGGACTTTCATTTACTGACGCCTTTTTTGAATCCCTATCAGGATGGACCACTACCGGGGCCACGGTCATTACCGGCCTTGACGATTTACCCCATTCCATTCTTTTTTATAGACAGTTATTACAATGGCTAGGTGGTATGGGGATTATTGTATTGGCTGTGGCTATTTTACCTATGCTTGGTATAGGTGGAATGCAACTTTACCGCACAGAAACTCCCGGACCAATGAAAGACAACAAGCTAACGCCACGTATTACCGAGACGGCTAAAACTCTTTGGTATATATATTTAGCACTAACAATAGCCTGCGCTATTGGCTTTTACTTAGCTGGAATGAACTTATTTGATGCCATATGCCATGCATTCAGTACAGTGGCAATTGGAGGCTTTAGTACCCATGACGCCAGTATTGGTTACTTTGATAGTGGCCCAATTGAATCTGTTGCCATATTTTTTATGATAATTAGTGCATTTAACTTTGCTCTACATTTTTATACATGGCGGTTCCGATCTATTAAACATTATTTTGCTGATGCCGAAGTCCGCACGTTATTAGGCGTGCTGTTTATTGCTGGGATAGTGACATTTGTGACACTTGTTACCAGCAATAGTTATGAACCTAACGAAGCCTTAAGATTCGGAATATTTGAATTGGTAAGTATCGCTACCACCACAGGGTTTGCAGCGGCAGACTTCTCTTTATGGCCCGTTTTCTTACCGTTTTTATTATTCTTTTTGGCTTTTATGGGCGGCTGTGCAGGCAGTACTGGTGGCGGTTTAAAGGTTATTCGTGTGCTGTTGATTTATAAGCAGGGCGGACGTGAGATGAAACGCTTAATTCACCCCAACGCCATTATACCCATACGCATTGGTGGCCGGCCTATAGATGATCGTGTGGTCGAAGCAGTTTGGGGCTTTTTTAGCGTTTACTTAATTTTGTATTTAATTATGACCATTTTATTATTGGCCACCGGATTAGATTTTGTAACGGCATTTAGCGCAGTTGGCGCTTGTATCAACAACCTAGGCCCAGGCTTAGGCGATGTATCGGCTCATTATGGCGAAATTAATGACTTTGCTAAGTGGGTATTGAGCTTTGCCATGCTTCTTGGTCGCTTAGAGATATTCACTTTATTAGTCTTGTTCACACCCGCTTTTTGGCGTCAGTAAATATTGGAGAGACTGAATTTGGAACGCCCTACTAAGGAAGAGATAAGAGAATTACCTTCATATATTGGCCTTAATTTGCATAATGTAGAAATAATTGAAGATGAAGAAGATGCCGCAAAAGCAATCGAACAACTAAAAGACGCAGTGTGCTTAGGATTTGATACCGAAAGTAAGCCTACTTTCCGAAAGGGAGAGATTAGCCTTGGCCCCACTTTAATTCAGCTAGCCACCGAGTCAAAAGCCTTTCTATTTCCCACTAGGTTTCCTTCAGCTGTGTCTTCAGCCAATCAAATATTGAGTGATGCAAGCATAAAAAAAGTAGGCTTTGGTACCAATGGGGATAAAAGAGAGTTGCGCACGAAACTAAATATTAACATTCAAAATCTACAAGACTTATCTATCACGTTAAAGAACCTAATCGGTGATAAAAATCGAATCGGTGCTCGGACCGCCGTGGCAATGGTGCTCAAGTCTCGTTTAGGGAAAGGAGCTCAACAGTCAAATTGGGGCGCTTATCCACTTAAAAAACACCAAATTCTGTATGCAGCTAATGACGCTCACTCTGCCATTTGCATTCAAAACTGGTATGCTCAGCACCATAAGCAGCCTTAATTTCGATCTATTATATGAGCAACTCAAGTAAATTTAATAATTAAAGGTTTTGGTAAAATTTCTGTTTGTTTCTCTTAAAGCGTTTGTATTCCCACTGGTATTGGCTTAGGTCATCAGCTATACACTTTTCAAGACCTTTGTTCATTGCCAAAACTGATGTCTCTAGATCAGAACTGTAAATTCCTGCTTCAACTTCTTTAAATACTAAATCAAATCCACCCTCTACCCTTTGCATATAAACATATAAGACGGTGCCTTCAGAATTCTTCTGTATTAAATAATGAATAAACTTTGGTGTTAGTGCAGGAACACCAAAAAAACTTGACCATATTCCTGACTTTTCTGACGGCTCTTGATCTGGCAGTATAATGCAGGCTTTTTTATCCTGATAATGCTTAATAAATGTTTTTACGCCTTCACGGCCGGCTGCTACTAACTTTGTCCCACTGGATTCACGTGC
>JBLHVV010000034.1:0-27344 GCA_047628755.1 Crocinitomicaceae bacterium
TGTTGGATCTGTTGGATCTGTTGGATCTGTTGGATCTGTTGGATCTGTTGGATCTGTTGGATCTGTTGGATCTGTTGGATCTGTTGGATCTGTTGGATCTGTTGGATCTGTTGGATCTGTTGGATCTATCGGGTCTATCGGATCTGTTGGATCTGTTGGATCTGAATCCTCAATCGTTTCATCAAAGCTTAAAGTGCCCCCTAGATTTGGAAACGATAACGCAATTTCTGTATAAACACGGTTTTTACGAGCCTGTAAAATAGGCATGCGAGTATTTTTTTCTACGTCCAACACCCAAATACCATAACGGGGGTCGACTCCATCTAAATTGTCATTTGCATCGCAATTTCTATATACGCCACCTGTTTCTTTTAAACACTGAGTCCAGCTAACTAACATGCGGTTACTGCCGTCACGGTATGGCCAAAAGTCGCTATAAAAACCTTTTGTTGATGCTGCATTTTCACTGCCATAGTTACCGCTGCCTGCAACCAATTTAGGCTGCACATATTGATAGACGGCTGCATCTGAATCTTCTGAATTTGCATCCGTTTTTGGACCGCGTAACTGAATAATATCACCACCCATTAATGGATTACGCTTGTTTTTGATGATAGCCAACATGTAACCGTCGTCACCTTGAATTACGTCATCGAGCTGAACGTCAACATCTGAAGTCAGAGTACTTACATCGAACAGCGCTTGTAGATCGTCACCGTTTGGAGCCATGCGGTAAACATCAATAGATTCCGTAATTATTTCTTTGCCATCTGCACTTCGGGATACAATATTTTCATCTAAACGGATAAAGGCAACATGGCCGTCTTTTAAACTCGTGGCCTGAATATCGCTGGCAATAGTTTGTGTTACTTGCTGAAGGTTTGTGCCATTACGGCTCATGGTAAAAAGCGCATTAGCTTGGCCACGGTCCGATGAAAAGATAATTAGATTGTCATTGGTATAAGTAGCGTTTGTATCATTACCGATATTAGCAATGTCGTCGCTAAGTAAAATTCGTCGTAAAGTCACTGCAGAAAAGTCATACTCGTATATGTTCCAGCTATCTGATTCAACACTGCTGCGCGCACTAAAAATTAACAACTCACCATCGCTAGATACATTTAGATTTTTAGCATCGTAAGCATTATCGGCAAATATTTCAGCCAAAATTTCAGTATCATTGGCCTCTGAACTGATGCCGTCACGAATATATAGACGCGCCCCCGGGTTAAAGGCATGTGGCGCTTGTGAGCCCAGTGATAATTTTTCTGCCTGGGAGTTCACGTTTCTAGCAACGTACGCAAATGGGGTTCCACTCGCAATGGCGTTTTCTTCACCTGAATTACCACCAACTTGCAACTCTTCGCCACAACCAACCAGTAACAAACTGGTTACGATCATTAGCGCTTTGTAATTCTTTATAAAACTCAAGATACTCATGAGTTTTTACTCCTAAACTCCAATGCTCCTATTATTGCAGCTACCCAGTCACAAAAAACGGCATACGGTCACATAAACTCTTCAGCCTATTAACAATAAAGTAACCAATGTTACAGAACGTGACCCAGTTCAAATCTAAAATTTGAACTGGCCATAACAACAGTTATTACTAAATAAAATAACTTTATTTTTTTAATAATAACCTCTATTTAAATACCTTAGTTTTAGACATGAGCAAGTTACATCTCAGCTAGGAATATGCAAAAAACTCGCCATAAAGTAATGGGCAGCAAGACTCTTTTTTACCCTACGAACCCGCTCAATCACATATCACCTCTTCTTTATAATTAATGATAAATGACGTTATCTGATTATCTTGGAATAAATTAAAATCTATTCCATCTCGAGAAAAGAAGCTAGCTCCCGTTAAGTCCTCTACCACAGGGCTCTGCGAGCTGGCCCGCAAGGCTAAAGTGAACTCTTCTCCACGGAAGGGCCCAATAACGCCCCCATCTGTGTTAGACCAATATTGGAAATAACCAATATAATGCGTTCTTGCTTCAAGCACATTACTATTATCAATTGCTATCAATTCATCACCATCGTCAGATAATATAACCTGATCAACCAGAACGCCTTCTTCATTAACGTTATTGTCAGTGAATGCCTCGAAATAAACTTTATTATTACTCTGCCCAGTTGCCTCTGGAGTACTCGACCCCTTGAATGAAGTCATATACCCCAAAAACAAATCTTTCTACAACTGACTGTGATTGCCTTCTTTTGGTTTTGCAGACCAAATTGCCAACTTCTTACCTGCCACACACACTTGCACATTAGCAACCGCCTCAACCATAACAGTGTCTGGCTCACTGAACTTTTTGCCATCACTTAACATCAATTCAACCACATAAAATCCTTTCTCTGGCAATGATAGGATGGGGTGATGGGATGTTTCGCCAGTGAGAATTTCCATATTGCCGCCTGCAGGCCCACTAATAAACAGACCATTTGTACGAAAATTCTTCACCGTCCTCATCTGAACTGGCGCTACCGTCAAGAATAAGTGAATTACCAACCAGTAAGCCAAGCATATTAACGCCAGCATTCGCAATCGGTGCAGTATTAACAGGGTCTGTTGGGTCTGAATCTTCAATCGTTTCATCAAATCTAAAGTGCACCCTAGATTTGGAAACGATAACGCAATTTCTGTATAAACACGGTTTTTATGAGCCTGTAAAATAGGCATGCGAGTATTTTTCTACGCCCAACACCCAAATACCATAACGGGGGTCGACTCCATCTAAATTGTCATTTGCATCGCAATTTCTATATACGCCACCTGTTTCTTTTAAACACTGAGTCCAGCTAACTAACTAGGTAAAAATGTATAGGTATATTCAACCGCTGTTGCATTAGTGTCTTCTTTACCAAAGTTAATTTTTTGTATCTTATTCAACAGCTTAGTTTCGAGAGACTTATCCCCTAACTCACTACTTTTTAACTTCAACTCATTAATTGACCCATCTGGCATAATCACAAAGCTAAAAATAAAACGCCCGGCAAGATCAGGGTTAATGCGTAAAGCTTTAGCGTATTGAGAATACACCGAACCTTTATAGCGCTCGATTGTACGCCGAATACTTTGCATATCTCGTTTCGCTCTTTTGCTTGGATCATAGTGATATTCAGCTGCGCTAGGTAATTCAATATTGGCAATCGAGCTTTCTACCTGACTTGAACTATACCCTTCTAAAGCCGCACCTTTAGCATTTACAGTAATATCACTGGCCTTCAAACCTCCACTAGAAGCCGTAGCACTGTCTTTTCCTAGCATGGCGCGACTGCTTTTTTGAGTTTTACCAACACTGGCCTCGAACACGTTTTTATTTTGTATCTTATTTAGATTAACAGAATTACGTAACGCACTTAACTGCTGCGAAAGTGCCGCCATATTTGGGACGCCGTTGCTAGCACCTTCTTTAGGTTTACTATCTGGGCGTTCATCTTGAACTTTACGTACAGGGAGTTTCTTCTCCTTAAGTTTAGGGAGCTCTACAGGCACAAGCTTAGGGGGATCTAATAAAACCTTCGCAACTACTTTTTCTGGCACATCTTCTTCACCTGTTAAGTCAGGCAATAATGGCATAACCAACAAAAAGATCATAATAGGTGCGACCACCTTTTTTATAAGCCTTATAAATTGATCTTGCTGTTCTTTTTGATCATGCCAGGGCAACTCAAGATCTAACGCTAAGTGGTCTAGAGGCGCTACATTCGCATAGGCAGCCGTCATTTTTTGCCTCTCATTTGGCTATCATTGGTTATAATTCCAGCACCCTGAACAACCTGATTCACCGCCAAAGCAATATCACGAAAATTTTCCTGAGAGCAGCTTGCCATCACTGCTTTTAAAACAATATACGGTACAACTTGATCGCCCATAATAGTAACTGGACGGCCGTTTTTCTTTTCAAAATCTGATAACTCTCCTAGGTCTTCGACGTATTTTTTTAAAAACTCAGCAATAGCAGGAACGGCTTTACCCTTAGCCTTTTCAAGGTCTGCAATACTAACGACGTCTTGACCTTTAATACTAATAAACTCATCACCAATAACGATTAATAAATCATTTTGGAATGACCCTTTTGCCTGCGAGTCAGGCAAAGTAATAAATGTAGCCTTTTCAATTTCTTGAGAGTCCCCACTATTCATCAACAGAAAAAATACCAATATAGTAAAAATATCCATTAACGAAACGAGGTTCAAACCTGCTATTTTTTTATTTGTCTGACGCCTATCTAAAACTGATCCATTAAATGACATGTCACGCTCCCTTCTTGACTTTGGTAGCATCACCTAAGGAGATTTCAGGAAACAGTTCTATTTCTACTAAGCTTGCTGCGACCACTGTTTGATATGACTTAACCGTGTCCATAGTAGAAATAAGATCTTGGTAAGACAGATCGCTAGATGATAAAATAACGATGTCTTTTTTATCACTTACTTTATCTTTAATGCTGCGTAAAACTTGAGACAACGTATTAAAGTCATGCACCTTATTTTTGTGCTCTGAATGATCCATAAGCGGAATGTCTTTTATTAATGAGCCAGCTGGAAAATACACTTTAAGACCTGTCTTACGCACTACTATTTCAAGTTGAGATTGAGATAATGACGCAGCACTACTGCCACCACTAAGCTCTGGAAGATTTATTTCCATTACGGTAATTTTTGTAAATGTCATACTCATCAGCAATACCGGAACCAATACAATCATTAAATTCATGAAGCTGGTTACATCAATATCAGCATCATCAGTTGCCTGACGTTTTATTTTAAAGCTCATAACTAAATACCTGCTGTCGCACTTTAATTATTTGTTAAGCCTTGGAATACCAGCTTCAATGGCACGATTCAATGTCATAACATTTAGGAATTTAACACCGGCCATTTCAATACTTCCAATAATAGCGTTAGTACGATTAGTTAAAATAGCATGACTGATTAATAACGGGATTGCTGCAATTAAACCAAATGCAGTGGTATTCATGGCAACCGAAATAGACAGAGATAGTAATTTAGATTTTTCTGCTGGGTCTGCGTTTGCCACTGCAGTAAATGCCGCGATCAAACCAATGATAGTACCTAGCAGGCCTAATAATGTAGCTACGTTAGCGAGCACAGCCAAATAACCTGTGCGCTCTTCTAAACGAGGTACTGCTTCCATCATACCTTCACTCATAGCTTGCTCAACATCAGCACGCTGCTTAGTCACTCGCATCATATCTAATCCGCAACCAATCATTCTAGAGACTGGCGCATCGCTATCTCGAGTGAATAATGTCATTTTTTCATGATCGTCAGTACGCAGTAAGGGTAAAAAGTCGTCAAATGCTTTTAAATTACGTACTTTTTCACCATTAAGGTACCGCCAGCGCTCAATGGTAATTGCGATGCCTATGGCCAAGACCAAAGCGATAGGGTATATAAATAAACCACCGTCTTGAAAAAATTTTACAATACCCGAAAAAAAATCCATTATTATCACCTTTTACGAACAGCTGCCTAGCTGTTTCGATATTTATATTTGTACAGTTTTTAAACGCAATCCGTGTGAAATATTACTTATGGGTTGCCTTCTAAGTTTAGTTCATCGTAAATACGCATTGATCTAAGCATTACATCACGGTCTACGGTATCGATACTCTTTTCGTATTTGTCTTCTTGTTTTTGCTCTAGCCCGCTGCCACTGCCTGGTCCCTGCCATGGCACGAAATAACTCACCGCTGGCTGTTCTTTATCGCCGACAAATTGACTTTCTAATTTAATTGGCTCATCTGAGAAAGAACTAAAGCAACTGAGGGTAAATACAATCCCAATTATAGAAGTCATGAATTTTTTCATTCTCCCACCTCTTTTTTATCCACTACTGACTTAGTAACCTTGTCATTCAATGACGCGTCCACAATAAAGCTAGCGGTAATACCTGTTCTAGATCTAACTTCTTTGAACCATATTTCGGCCTGTTTGTTCTTATAACCCGTCAAATATAAATAAGCTTCCATGTGCATTTGCGCCTGCCTAGGTTTATTTAAATATATGTCATATAAAATACCAAGATTCAAATGAGCCTCAGGAAAGTCAGGCCAGAGTTTTAGGGCAATTTCTAAAGTATTCTGTGCAGCGTTATACTCACCCATCAAACGCTTTGTAGTTGCCAGCGCTGTATAGGCGTTTACATTCTCAGGGGTAATCTCTATTGCTCTTTTATAGTATGAAACAGCAAGCTTAAATTCGTTTTCTGCAACTGCAATATCAGCTAGCATACTCCAAGGGCCTGATAACGATTTATCCTTTTTAATAATCACCCCAAGCTTTTGCTTAGCAACCGCTAGCTTGCCCTTTCGCTTAGCGTTTTTTGCTTCAATAAACAGTAAAACTGAACCCTTATCAACCTTACTGCGAATATCCAAGTATGGATTTTCACTGGCGTCATAAGGACGCTCTCTGCCGTCTACAATAGTCTTTTTAGGAATGTATTGCACAGTCGACTTTAACGCTACTTTTCCCCCAGCCTCTGGTAATTGAACTTTTATAGCACAACCACTTATGAACAGTACGCTAACAACACATGCACTGGTCAATATTTGATTAACGGATTTCATCACCATACCTCGCTACCTTTTCAACTTTACCAAAACGCGCTGGCGATAATCCTTGCATTGCGTCAAAGCTTTGAGAAATCCATTTATTGAAATAGCCTTTCCAACTAAGCTGTAGATTGTTTATATGAATATCTGCAGCTAAATCCAAAAATGGCTGGCCCTGCTGAACCATAATTTTTTTATACACAATAATATCGTCAGCTATCATTTCTTTTGGAACTGGAGCAGACTTTAATTCGCTACCAAATTTTGAATAAAGTGCTCCCATCTTAAAGGTAGCCTGAGTAACAAACTCTAAAATCCCATACTCAGATGCCATATTATAACGAGTGGTTGCATCTTGGATGTATTTATTCTTCCGCTGCATACTTGAATCAAGCGGTAAACGTAACTTTCTAAGGCTAAACTCCCATGCAAAATAATCGCCATATTTGACATTGGCCCAAGCGCCCAAATAACGGCTGCGCTCTGTACGCTTATCACCACCTCTTTGGTCTCCATCGATTATCCTCCGTAACCAAAATAAATGACGATCGTTGTCTTTTTCTTTTAAATATAAACCTGCAAGGTGGAATCTGGCTTCCATACGATTATCGAATGGCTTCTCATACTTATGTGCATAGTCACGATAATATTCGATTGCTTTTTTATTTCTGCCTAATTTCTGCTGTAACCCAGCCGATACAAATAAAGCGTCTTGCCTAACTTTTGGATCAGGATCTAAGTTAAACAAAGCCGTATATACCACCTCTGCTTTATTCCATTGTTTATCTTGCTCGTAGGCAAAAGCTAACTTACGTGGAAATTCTATCGCTAGTTTATGCTTAGAAAACTTAGATTGAAGTTCTGACAATTCTGTTATGGCTGATTTCCATTGTTTATCTTTTAACATCAGAGATGCAGCGTCGTATTGGCCTATAATACGGATATTAGTTCTAGGAGCTAATACCTTCAAACTTAAGAGCTTTTTAATGGCTAATGCATTACTGGCTGCTAATAACTCCTTCTTGGCCTTCCCTGACTTTACTTTTTCTGCCGCAGTTAACTGAATGGCTTCAGAATTTTTATAAATAGACGCCGCTACTTGATTACTGATATCTGAATAATCAGCTGAACTTTTTTTGACTAACTTACGCTGAGCCTGATAATTTTTTTGTGCTAACTGGTATTCGCCTTTTTGAAAATACGAATGAGCTATAATTCCATAGGCTGTTTGTTTTAAATCTTTTTCTAACCTAGGGGTTTTTTTAATCAAGTTAGCAGCTACAGAAATAGCTCGATCAAATTCATTTAATGCAAACAATTCCTGAGCTGCATTTGTTAATACGGCAACAGCACGCTGGTCTTTATGAAATACTTCAGCAAACATTAACATGGCATCTACAGATTTTGCCTGCCAGATCTGAATCTCTTTCTTATCTGTCTGATTATATTTTAATTGTTTAATATACTCATTAAATGAAATAAGACTGGCGTAGGCAGCTTTATTACCTTGTATATAACTTGCCTTCTTAAATTGATCATTGCCGTAAGCTATAACACTATAGTCGCTTGCTGCAAGTGAGTATTGATTATTCTCGAAGTGTGCATCGGCTTTTTTATACATTAAACTTGCTGCAATAAGGTCCTCAGGAAAAGTAGCAATAAACTGACCATAATAACTGGTCGCTTTTGTCAACGAGGTCACTGCCAAAGACTTTAAATGGGGTTCTTTAGACTTTTCATATTGTTTAACCGCCTGCTGTCCCTCGGCGTGATAATGTTGAGCCAACTCTGAATAATATTGATTCAGGTTTTTATACAAAGTTTGCTTCTGATCAGGATAAGCCTTTAGATATTTTGATGTAGGACCATAAAACTCCACATAATTTTCTTTTTCTGACAAAACCAACTTTGGGAAAGCTCCGTTAACATAAGCCGCAATTAACTTACTGTGAAAGTCACTAGAACGCTTATCCAATGGGTTTGATAAAATATACTCTCGATAAGTAACTGCACTATCGTCGTATCTAGCTTTCTCTAGATAAAACTTAGCTAATTCATCATAGATTCGCCATATATACTCTTTATCTTTTAACATTTTAACATCTTCAATAGCTTTGGCGCCGCCCAAACTCACCAATGCTAAGCTCATACTATGCAATGCATCTTCCACTAGATTTTGCTGAGCTTTACTAAGATTTTTATTAGTAGTCACACTAGCTAAGAGTCTATTAATCACGATCGCTAAATTATTTAATGACTGATTATAATCCCCTTGTTTGTATAACGCCCAAGCCAACATATAATGTGCATTTAATACCAATTTCCCACTATTTTTTTCTGTAGTAGCACGATAAGCATTTTCAGATTTTTTATACCAGTTTTTAGAAAAGTAGATATCTCCCAAGCGAAAATAAGCTTCAGATATGGCAGGATAGTTAGGATGACGACGCACCAACCGCTCAAGCATTTGACGAGCATTATTGGTCTTACCTTCTATGTCGTAAGCTTTCGCTAATTGATATAACACTTCAGCGTTATCTGGACTATTAGGGTATTTTTCTAAAATATCTAAATGGTCAGCTATAGCATTACGATAGTAACCTTGCTTAGGCGCTTTGGTGGCTGTATTTTCATCACCTTCTTGCATTCTCACACCTGCGATACGGCGCTGAATTTTTTCTTTCAAGTAATCATCATCCACTAAATCAAGTAGATCTTGGTATTCATTACGAACTTTTTCGTGGTCTAAATTACTAAAGTCTAATGTTGATTGCTCAACTTCAATTTGATCTTGCTCTAATCCGGCAATAGTTCCCTGAGAACTACAACCGAATAGCAGTAAGCTGGCAACCGCTCCAAAGGCAGCGTTACGCATTAACGTCATGGCTGTGCTCCTGTAGTTTTAATTCTTTCATTTTGTATATTATTTAAAGTTTTATCATATAAACGCGCCTTACCTAAGCGAGCTTGAGCCCAATAATAATGCATACGTTCGTCATGATTATCTAGCTCAGCATTCACTACTATGCGCATTACGTTTTCTAATTTCTTAATTAGCTCATCTATTTTTTCTAGCTTTTGTTTAATACGTTTATGAAGATTACTGGCCCATAAAATATTTTTCTCTGACTGCTTAAAGGGCTTTCTAATAGCCTTTAGCTTAGTTAACTTGTCATCTAAAAATTCAAAATTTTTATCTGTTGCTTCAATTAAAGAAGCGAAACGATCCTGCTCCTGAATGTCTAAAGTCATTATATGTAAACGTAAATCACTAATATTATTCTCTAATCGCTTTTTATTAGTCTCTGCTTTACCTAAAAAACTCTTAATTTGCTTACTGGTTAATCCCTGCTGCCGATGCTGAATAATAAGCTGATGTTCAACTGCTTGACGCGCCCAATATTCTAAATTATTTCGAAGCGCATATAGATCACGCAACTCTTTAATAACGCTGTGGAACGGGTTACTAGACATTAGTTCTACTAAAAAAGGAGTTAGTTTAGTGTAGTCGATACTAGGCTCACTACCATACCAGTCAGTTTCATCCATCATGGCCTCTAGGTTAACTACAAACTCTTCAGGTATACGCTGACCTGATATTACTTTGCGAGCCTTTAAGATCGAAGCGACACCTTCTTTAAATGCAATTTCAGCCAATAAATATTGCTTTAAGGCTGTCCGTGTTGCCCCTTTTTGCTCGTACAAGTGGGCAAGTAATACTTTAGCTTCTTGCACTTCTGGAATACTGATTGAGCGCTTGTTCAAGGCTCTAAGTGCAGGTATAGCTTGATTAAATTGCTTTAGCTTTATTGCTGTCCAGCCATAACTTAATAACGCACGGTTACTGTACAATCCTGTAGTTCGGACGTTTTGTAAATATTGCCAAGCCCCTAGTAAATTATTTTCTTGTATATAGGTATGGGCCAATGCCTGCTTAGCTCTGTCAGCCAGTACTAAGAATTCCTCTTCTGGGTTACTCTTCGCAAACTCAGTTACTTTTATTAAGTTTTTCCGACACGCTTCTGCATCACCACTGGCCAACTGACTAATGGCCAAGTTAAATAATAAATAAGGCTCATACACACTGCCTTTACCCACAAACTTTAATGCGCTTTCAGCCGCATCAAAATGATTATTTTTAATGTTAATAAGTGTTGCTAGATAATTATATTCATCGGCTATTTGCGACGGAATATCACCTTTTACTTTCCCTAAGTTATTAGCGGCATTGTTTATATCGCCTTTTTGATAATATAACTTCCCAAGATAAAACCAGGCTTTATTGCGTGTCTCTTGCGGAACTGACTTATCTAGTAGCTCATTGAAAATTAACTGTGCCTGATCAGGTAAGCCATAAGATAAAGTCATCCCACCCTGCAAAAGCTTGGCTTCGTCTGCATTATTTACAAGTTCATTAGTAGCCTTTGCATATTCGTAACCCACTAATGCTTTAAAGTATTCTTGCTGATAATAATCAAACAGAATGCCACCGTATTTAAGGTCCTTCACCGACGCTGCCAATAATGTAGCTGGCATAAAAGCTATCGCTAAAACGAGTACTGCGAGCAAAGAAGACAATTTCAGTTTGATTAAATGAATCATTATGACACCGCTACCACTGCTTAATGACAAAGCTGGGTTCTTGCTTGTCTAAGTCATCGATTATAGATAATTCGATATACTGACTGCCCTTACCTTTTATAAACGTTAGCTCGCTGGCGCGCTTGTAAGGTCGACCATTTGGTCCTAAGCCAGTAAAAAAGGCACTTAAAGTATGCTTACCTTGGTTTAGATTGGTAATATGCAGCCGCTGAATGCCACCACGCGCTAAAGATTGGCGCTGTTTTTCGCTGTATAAATGAGTGGCTACTTGCCTCTCATCTAACTTTAACTTTACACTCTCTAGTGTAAAAAATTTACCAATGTCTAACGAGACAAATATCGTGGCCTGAGTGCTACTTGGAAACAGTAACTCTTCCTCCATCAATCTTAAGTCTTTATTTAGGTCAACCACCTGAGATTTGAGCTCTTGTATTTCATTAGATAATTTCTTTACGGTGTTTAATGCAACCTGCGCGCCCTTAGCTTTAGCATCTTCTGCAAAGCTGATACTGCTCTGTGCCCCATAAGATAACGAAACTCCTAGGCTAAAAACTATTGCAAGAAAAATGCACAGGAATCCACTTGTTAACTTCTTGTTTTTTAATACTGTCATAATGCTTACCAATGGTTATTGGACGGGGATAGAAACTTTAGCCTATGAATGGTGGGCTCATAAAGCTGAATAAGTGTTCACTAACCTAGCCTGTAATATATCTCTATTATGCGTAATCTGATTTGAAATTAATCGGAGTCAGTTCAAGTTATTAACTATTTTTCTTATTATTTTTGCTTGATAGTAAAAATAAGCGCTAATTAATCCAGATAATCTTTCGGTTAGTGAACTGGATCACACCTAGTAAGTGACGAACATGGGGGACAAGTATTTGAATAGGTTTACAATACAGCTCTGTTTTTATCTAAAATATTTACCATTATGGCTATGCTTACAATTATTAATAGAGTACTAACTAGGTCTTTGTGTGTTTGTACAATATTGCCCTTACTGTTCTCCCTACCAGTTTCAGCACTGGATTTAACGATGGGTTTAGACAACCTTAACCTTAAATCTAACCCTGACATTAGTAATTCTGACAGCTCTGTAGAACTAAAAGTTATTGATAGCTATTTAGAACTGCACTCCGGTCCAGGCCGCGGTTACCCTATTTTTCATGTAATAGAGCAAGGCCAAAGCGTTAAAGTGCATACACGCCGCACTAATTGGTTTTTTGTTAGCGATCGTCGTGAACGCCAAGGCTGGGTAAAACAAGAGGCTTTAGCCAGAACCCTGGCTCCCACAGGCTTGCCGGCTGCATTACCTGATGTTCAGCACGGCGACTTCCTAGCTCAGCAAGCCCGAATAGGTTTTGCAATTGGTAAGCAAGAGCAAGCTGATACAGTGACGGTTATGGCTGGGTTCAGATTATTATCTTGGGCAGGAATCGAAATAGAGTATGGCGAAATTTTTGACTCCACGCTGGCTGGTACCAGCTATGGTGGAAGCTTTATAGTTGAGCCCTTTCAATTAGTGGATTTTGTTGCCAAATGGCCCATTACCCCCTTTATTAGCAAAGGCATTGGTAAACAGAGCTTAGAGCGTAAAACCAAAGCTGAAATAGGCTCCATTAATACCTCTAAAGATGATTACGAATTTACCGGTGTGGGCATTAATTACTACATTGGTTTTAACTTTGTAGTGCGAGGTGAATATCGAAAAATGATATTAAATGGCGAAAGTAACAATTTAAATAATGATACATGGCGACTGGGCTTCAGCAGTTTCTTTTAACACAGTTTTTCGCTTTATTATCCATCTGCCTGATCAACCTGTGTAATGATAGAACTGGCCCGAGGAATACCAATAATGAATATATTAAGCACCAATACATTAATTAAATTGTCTATTTTACTATTTAGCTTTTGCCAAATTGCTTTGGTTTCGGCTGCGCTAGAGGCTGACGACTCTGGAAATGTACAAATTAACCCTATTATTGTTGTAGAGCCTGACCCAGAGCTTCGTGAAGTATATGAAGCTCAAATTGACTCTGAGTTCTTTGAAGTGGGGTTCTTTACTGGAATACTGGCTATTGAAGACTTTGGTACCGACGTAGTTACGGGGTTCAAAGCATCATTTCACGCCACTGAAGACTTTTTTTTACAAACAAACTTCGGTAAAGCGAAGGCTGGTTTGACTAGCCAAGAAGTTTTGACTGACGGTGCAAACATTCTAACTAACCGTCAATACAGCTACTACAATCTTTTGCTAGGTTACAACCTCTTTCCTGGCGAAACCTTCATAAATCAAAATTTAACGCTAAACAGCGCATTCTATTTAGTCCTAGGAGCTGGCAATACTCAATTTAATAACGACGATCATTTTACTATTACCTTAGGCTCCGGCTACCGTATTATTTTAAAAGATTGGTTAACATTTAATCTAGACATGCGAGATATGAGCTTTAACTCTGAGATAATTGGAGAAGCCAAACGCACTCATAATTTAGAATTCACAGCCGGTTTGACTGCATTTTTCTAAGATTTTAGCCTTAATGTAAATCTATAGTCCGTAAAAAACGCCCATTGCTTCACAATTCCGTAAGGTTATAGGCGTTTAACTCTCTCCAACAAACAAAAACAGACGTAGATCCCATTATTAGCCGGTCATCGCGATTACAATAAAAATATATTATTTACATGAACTAAAGGCGTAGTGTGATTATGCTTCGAATATCGCTCATAACCCTTATCCCAAGCTTGTTAATATCTATATTGGCAAACGCCTCAGATAGCTCTCCGTCTGACTACGACCAAATGTGCCAGTGCGTTGATCCGTTTAATGGTGTTCGTCAGATTCCGGTGACCATTCGTGACTTCCAAGAAAGTCACCCCGATTTTGAAGCGAACATAGGTTCTGAAAAGGGCATAGTAAAAGTAGACTTAGGTCTAGACGGCCGACCTATTTACGCACTTGAAGGCAAATATAGCATTACCACTTCAAACGCAGAGAACTTTGGTCAATGGTATAAAAATGTTCCAGACGTTAACACTACGCTAAATAAGTCACTAGCCATGGTGGAAATTGAGCCTGAACTATGGGAATACTCAGACTCAAGCTTCTTCCCTATTGATGGGGAAGGTTTTGGCAATCAAGGAAACAGTCATAACTACCATTTTACGCTAGAAACGCACTTGAAATTCTTTTACGTCCCCGGTGGCAGCTTTAGCTTTCGAGGAGATGACGACCTTTGGATCTTTATTAATGGCAAATTAGCCATCGATTTAGGCGGTGTTCACGGTGTAGAAAAAAAAGTCGTTTACCTAGACGATATAGCCGATGAATTGGGCATTGACCCATACAACAGCTATAGCTTTGATTTGTTTTTTGCAGAGCGTCATTTAACCCAATCGAACTTTAAATTTCAAACCACATTTGAATTACAGTGCCTATGAGCTGAAAGTTAATCTTCTGCTATTAATGTAATGCCCGTTTTTTCAATAGTAATAATACGTGCCTTGTATAAAACACCAATAGCTTGTTTAAAACTATTCTTACTGCATTTAAAGACGTCTTTAATTTTTTTAGGATCACTCTTGTCACTAATTGGCAAGAAGCCATCTTCAGCTTGAAGTTTTTCAAGTACTTCTAATGCCAACCCTTCAACTCTGGCAAAGCCAGGGGCTTTTAACGAAATTTCTAACTTTTTATCTTCGCGAACTCGTTGCACATACGCTTTCTTTTTATCACCACGCAATAGGTTTTCAAAAACATCGCTGTGATAAACCAAGCCCCAATATGCTCCATCTACAATGACCTTCACACCTAAGTCTGATTTACCTGCGATGATAATGTTTACCTCGTCACCATTTTTATAATGGTCGTTTTCATCGGTGTCATGTAAAAAGCTATCAATTTTAGCCGATGCCACTAAGCGTTCGGCGTCATCTAAATAAATACGCACAAGCGCTTGCTTGCCTTTTTCTAAGCGGTGGTTCTGTTCTGAAAATGGTACAAGGATATCTTTAGGTAAACCCCAGTCTAAAAACATGCCTACTGGACTTTCGTCTACCACGTTTAAATGGGCAAAATCTCCTACTTGGGCATAAGGAGTTTTAGTAGTGGCAATTAAACGGCCTTCGCTATCGCGATAAATAAACACGTTTAACGTATCGCCTACTTTCATATACTCTTTAACGTACTGCTTAGGTAGTAGAATTTCTCCGTGCGAGCCGCCGTCTAGCTGTAAGCCCCTAGGCAATTCTTTTATAGCGGTTAATTCATTAAAACGGCCAACACTTAACATAGGATCTCTCTCGGGTAAGGCATAACTTCATGCCATTGGATATGCGATTTTATAGGGCGCCATTGTAATGAATTTAGCCTACTATTGCTCGACTAATGTACTACTAAATCGTAACAGTTAGTAATTGGGCTTAAGCCAATAGGCCCGTTGATTAAACTCAGTTAAACCTCGTTGCTTAAACCTAAGCTCTTTATCTATGATATTTTGATGCTTAATAGGCTCTATTTCATAGTAATAGGAATAATGCTCGGTTATTTCTTCTGGCGAAACACTGAACGGCGGCCCTGGCATTTGTTGTTGGGGATAATCTAAAGCCATTATTAGTTGCTGACCATTACTACATAACTTGTGAATGATTTGACTATATTGTTTACGCATTTCAAAGGGTAAAGCCACCAGCGCGGCCCGATCATATACCCAGTCTATTGGGGCTTTACTATTAACTAATTCTGCCGTTAGCTTAAAGAAGTCGCCCACATAAACGGTCAAGTTCTCTGACAGGTATACCTTCCCAGTTTCTTCCCAGCCTTTTACATTTAAGCCTATCTCAGGGTTTATATTAAGCCTTGCAAATAACTCCTTAACTGCCACTTCGCTTAATTCATTAGCCACTACATTTAGTCCTTGTTCTAACAGAAAATCAATGTCGAGGGTTTTTCCGCATAAGGGAACAAATACAGTCTGATTTTTTTTGAACCCCAGAACAGGAAATATATTCAACAACCAAGGATGAGGTGCATCTAAGTGAAAGCCAATTTCATCTTTTTGCCATTTTTCGTGCCAAAATTCTGGGGTCATATTTAAGTTACCAGTGATTATGTTATATGGATTTTAGCATACACCTAAACTGCCTAAACGCCTCTCGGTCAACGGCGTCTATGCTAATGATTTCTCGATGAGTTTTGGATTCTATCCGATAGGTAAATAGCACCAGCGAATGAAAAACCTGAATTTTAGTAAGCTCTACTTTTAAGCCGTTATTTTTCACTTCATCACTTGCAGAAGGATCTCTTCGAAAAAAATAAAGCTCAGAGGATTTTAATTGCCAGTATCGATTGCGTTGAAAAACAAATTGAGATTGTGATAACCGATATACATACCAGCCGATTAAAGCTAATAAGGGAGACAGTGTCGGCAGATTATTAATGGGCTGGAAAGCCAAAACCGCCAGCATAGTAGTTATCACAAGCCATGCCGCGGTTTGAATATAGTATGACGAGCTAACCGAGAGGTTAACTGGGTTGTACACGACTTAGAATCATATCAACCATGTATATATGGTCTGGGTGGGTTGGGGAGTCAGTTTGCATGAACCACGCCCATAAATCTGGGTCTTCACAGTCTAGTAAGTCGCGGTACTTAGCTTGATCCTCTTGGCTTAGGTCGCTGTATACATTTTCTAAGAAAGGTAAAAACAACAGATCAAGCTCTAACATGCCACGGCGGCTGTGCCACCAAAGGCGTTTTTTTTCTGTGGCTAAATCTTCAGCGGTCAATTTTGAACGATCTTCTGACACTTGAACCTCTTTATTATCAATATAACTGAGGTTCAGTATATCAAAGGCACCTGCATTTCACATAGCTGCTTTTATACAATAGGAATTATATAGCGAGGAAGGCTAAACCCTAGTAAAGTACTCGGGAATTATATTTATTGGAATATTCATGCTTGAATTTTGGAACCTTATCACCACCAAAAAACCATTTACAGCTGCAGACCAGATGATAATCTCAGGCACTCAAGAGTCTAACTCTGAGCTGTGCGTTGTTGCTCCTATCAAAAACAGAACCGTGCTTAAAATTGCTGGTCCTGACAGTGCTAAATTCATGCAAGGCCAGTTCACATGCAACCTGCAAGAAATTAACGGTACTCAATTCAGGCTTGGTGCTTGCTGCAATGCCAAGGGTAGAATGATTGCTAATTTTACTCTTAGCAAACATGGTGATGAGTTTTTAATGGCAATAGATGAAAGCCTAGCTGAACCATTACAGACTCACCTTAAAAAATATAAAGTATTCTTTAAAACCGAAATTCAGACTTCAGACTATGTAATGGCCGGTATCAAAGGCTTAAACGCCTCCGCTTTGCTCACCGACACGTTAGGTGGTTGCCCCAATCAAGACTTTGGCCAATACAGTTTTGATCAGGGTATTGTTACTCAGCTTCCTTATAATGCAGGCTATGAAATTTGGCTAGCACCTGAATCTGCAGAAGAAATTATCGAACAACTTATATCTAAAGCTTCTTTTGCTGATGATCAGTTTTGGCCTCTAAATCTAATTACCCATGGCTTAGGGCAGTTAACGCTAGAAAATACTGAGTTACATATCCCTCAAATGCTGAACCTAGACCTTATCGGAGGCATTAGCTTTAGCAAGGGATGCTATACAGGCCAAGAAATTGTGGCTCGAATGCAGTATCTGGGTAAATCTAAGCGCAACATGTACCTTGTTTCTGTAAACGCTGAAGTGGCTATAGCTGACGAGATATTCACTGCTGATTCAAAATCGGCTGTTGGCGTCATTATTAATGCCCAAACAATCGGTTCAGCTTCGACAGCATTGGCCGTGATGGAAAACAAGCATATAGGTGCATCGTTATTTTTAGCTACAAATCTAGGTAATTCTGTTCAGCTGCTATCATTACCATATAACCCAAAAAACGACTCACAAGATACAGACTAACCCATGGCGATTTAACGCTATTGAATATGGGTGGCTGTGAGAAAGGATGCGCCTATGAGCAATTTATTAGAAACGGTTGCAAACGACCTTATAACGCAAATTAAGGAGGACACGCTTATATTGCCAAGCCTGCCAGAGGTATGCTTAAAAGTAAGAGATGTGGCAGAAAACATAGATTCTGGTATCCCTCAATTAGCCAGAGTGATTAGTCAAGACGCTGCATTGGCCGCTAGGATTATAAAAGTCGCCAATAGCCCGCTTGTTAGAACACCGTCTGAAGTCACCGATATAGGCACTGCTGTAGCCCGCTTAGGCATTAATTTCACTTCAAACCTAGCCATGGGTTTAGCCATGGAACAAATGTTTCAAGCCACCAGCGATGTGATTGATAAACGAATGCGTGGCATCTGGACTCAATCTAGTGAAATAGCGTCTATATGTCATGCAATGGCCACTCATTACACCAAGCTATTACCAGATCAAGCAATGCTTGGTGGCTTAATCCATAAGATTGGTGCTTTGCCCATACTGGCTTACGCGGAAGATAATAATGCCCTTTTAAATGATGCATTTGCCTTAGATAAACTGATTGAAAAGCTGCACCCTGTAATTGGCACTTACATAGTTAAAGCTTGGAAATTCCCAACAAATCTAATAAATATCCCCGGCCAATATCTCAAGTTTGATAGGACCCCCAAACAGCACGACTATGCCGACTTGGTTCAAGTAGCGGTATTACAAAGCCTGGCCGAGACCAATCATCCTTACACCAAGCTTGATTGGAACACCATAGGATCGTTTGAGCGCCTGGGTATATCCCCTGAAGTAGAAATGACCAACATGGTGGAATTAGGAGAAGGAGAAAGTATCACCGATCTGCTCAGCTAGATTTTAAACCTTTAGTACTAAAAAGCATAATTCCCAGTCTGGTCTATACTTTAGTTATATGAATTGATTTAGAGGCTGTTATGGCTGACGAACGACTGATCGACAGAGACCCAGATGCTGAAGACGACGGACTAGACTCTGATGTTGCCTTTTATAAATCCCCATTGTTTATATTAGTACTGAAAATAAGTGCCACCTTAGGGGTCATAAGCTCGTTGTTAACAGGCTTAATTATTACTAACAACCGACTCAGTAACTTAGAAGTTCAAATATCGGTCTTTTCTGAACAAGTAACAACATTTCAAGGGCAACATGAGACAGTAATACAAAATGTTAAATTACTGACTAAAAGTAACACTCAGCTAGTGGAAGACGTGGGGACTTTAGATTTAGGTGCGGCTAAAGGTGAACTTAGCGAAGCACTGACTATATTAAATACTCAAAGTGATGCTATTAACAAACAACTGGCGGTAACTCGTAATGGCTTAATAAGCTTGTCCCGAATGATAAAAGGCAGTCGGGTTTGGCAAGATGATTACAAAGGAAAGTATCAAAGTCTGTTTGACGATAACAAAACGATTATAGACTCCATAAAGAAATTACGTGGTATTCAAGAAAAACCTGAAGAGCCCGATCCTGCTTTCTTAGAGATGGACTTTTAACAACGTATTTAATTCGTCTCACAAGCTTGTTAGACTCGTTCCATGAGCAAATCCAACAATTCAGATTTCATATTAGAACTGGAATTTAAGGAATGGGGCGAAACCAATTTTCGTGCTGTTAATAAATTTTATAAAAGCCAAGGCCACAAAGGCAATGCCAGTGGGGACGAGCGTGTTTTTGTTGCGCTGAAAAGTAGTGAGGACCCCCACCAGTTAAAAGTTATAGCTGCTGTGCGATTAGTACGTTATCAAGACTATTATTGGCTACGCAGTTTGTATGTGGAAAAAAAATTGCAGGGAAATAATATCGGGTCGCAGTTATTATCTTTTGTGAGTCAAAATATACAGCAGGCTATTCACTGTTTTCCTTATACCCACCTTCAGCAATTCTATAAACACAATGGTTATTCCTTAACCAGCCTCAATGATCTCCCCCATGCACTTCAGCAATTATATGGACGCTACAGTACAAAAAGTGACCGCGTTTTAGTTATGAGTCATATTTAAAAACTAAATTGGCTGTTAATTTAGTATTGAACGCTAAATTACTTAACTTAAGATTGATTAGCTCAAAATTGATTAGCTAAGCCTATTTGATCAGTTAAGCCAATAAAAAGTCATTATGTGTCATTACATTAGCTATTGCAGCTGGTTAATATCCACCTAAAGCCTCACATAAAAAGAGCAATCATGCCAAATAAAAATCGTTTAAGTATCGCAGTAAGCCAAATACAACGTTTACCAGCATCTACCCATCAATTTGCCATGAGTAAGTTATTTGGCAACAAAATTAAATACGCAGGCCATTCTGGTATTCGTTTTGAAGCACTTTCTGAAAACCAGTGTATTGTTAGTATCAAAAACAATAAAAAAGTACAAAACCATATAGGCGGTATTCATGCAGCAGCTATGGCTTTGTTAGCAGAAACGGCCACTGGCTTTGTATTTGGAATGAATGTTCCTGATAACAAATTACCATTAATTAAAAAAATGGATATTGATTATGTTAAGCGTTCATCTGGAGGTATGAAAGCGGTGGCATCGCTCACTGAAGAGCAAATACAAAAAATTAAAACAGAAGATAAAGGCAGTGTTGTAGTACAAGTTGTAATTACCGACGAAGCAAACGTAGAACCTGTTAAAGCGAGTATGACATGGGCATGGACTAACAAGCGTTAATTTAATATCAATAAAATCTGCACTCCCTTAGGGCAATTTATTGAAATATAAACCTTCAACATCTCAGATCGTTAAAAAGGTTCCCTTTGTTCTAGTTTTTAGTTGCATTCCCCGTGGCGCATCTTTACATTACCCCCAATACAATAATGGGCTTTTAGACTAGGCTCATACAAACAGTAGGTATTGATCGAGCCACATATGTCAAAGCAAAGAGTAAAACTTGATATCCCCGGTGTTCACGGTAATTTATCAGCTATTTTAGAACGACCTAGTCCGCACCCTAAAGCTTATGTGTTATATGCTCATTGCTTTACTTGTGGTAAAGACAGCTTAGCCGCTTCACGCATAAGCCGCGGTTTAGTTGCCCATGGTTATGGCGTTGTTCGCTATGACTTTGCTGGAATTGGTCATAGTGGCGGGGATTTTGAAGACACTAATTTCACCACTAGCATCAAAGACATTCAACATGTGGCCGCTTACATGCGAGATAACTACGATGCACCTTCAGTATTAGTAGGCCATAGCTTCGGTGGTGCTGTGGTACTAGGTGCCGCAGGTGGCATTAAGTCTATTAAGGCTGTCGCCACCGTTGCAGCCCCGTCTAAACCTTGCCATGTGATAAAACAGTTTGCCGAATTTGAAGATGAAATAGTGAAAGATGGTCAAGCTAATGTAATGTTATCTGGCCGTCCATTTTTAATTAAAAAGCATTTCATTGATGACGTTTATAGTCATAATCAAGACGAAATTATTGCAAAAATGAAGGTCCCGCTGTTAGTATTTCATTCGCCAAATGATCAAACCGTGTTAATAAAAGAAGCAGAGCATATATATAACTATGCTAAGCACCCAAAAAGCTTTGTATCGCTAGATCCTGCAGACCATCTTTTATCTAAAGCATCTGATGCAGCATATGTAGCTGAGAATATTGCAGCTTGGGCAACACGCTATATAGAAGATTAATCACATATTTAAATAAAAAAGGTCAGCATCGCTGACCTTTTTTATGCCTGCTAAACGGCGAGTACCGCTACACACATACTAGGCTTAGGATTGTCATTGCAAAAAACATCAACGCGGTTTGGATCCTGCGTTATATTCTGTTTAATGGTGGCATCACTGCCTAAAAATATAGGAGCCTTGAATACAACATCTACTTGTAAAGATTTTTCCATGCCACCCGCTTGGGCAATGGCAGAGGAGTATTCAATTGTCTCCGCTAGCACTCCAAATCCATGAGCTATATCTCTTTTAAAGCCAAATAACTTTGCTGCTAATGGAGACATATGAATCGGATTATAATCGCCGCTAATTTTTGCATATTTTTTGCCACGGTTATTAGGGACATGCCAGCTGCCACAGGGCTCTGGATTTGCTAAGCTTTCTAATTCAAAACTTTTTTCTTCAGTTGGGTTTTGTCTGCCGCCAAAACTCCCTGCTTTAAAAAATGTACTTACTTCTTCCCAAACAATTCTTTCTTCAATAGATACTTCGGTGACAAAATCAAACTCTACCCCTTTTTCTACTAAGCGATATCTAGCTACTTGGGAATATAGATCTACGATACTGTCATCTGCTATAGCTTGATGCTGAGTTATTCTATTCTTTAAATGCACAGAACCTAATAACCGAATAGGAAACTCTTTATGGCTAAGCATATTCATATGCATGCTACCAACCATAATATGTGGATATAAAATTGGAAGGTAATCTGTTTTTTCTAAACTCAGGGTCTGTAAGTAATTATTTAACGCTTGAGAATCAACTTTAACCGCTTTCCATGTAGCTGTTATTTTTGGTAAACCTACAGCTTTATCAAACCCTTTACGAGGTAATACCAATGCTTTGATCATAGCTTTTATATTACTGGGTTCACTGGTAAAGCTTAGATCTAAATTTGTCATAATATTCTCTTATATTTTTTCATTTTCGCTTAAATTTGTACGCTGTTTTTGATTGGGCTCGTTATCTAACGATTTATCTAGTTCTACATCAAGTTCTACATCAAGAACCGTTTCTAGTAGCTCTATTTCTTGCTCTGCTTCTTTTATAAAAGCACTAGGCAATAACTCTATGCCATAGCGTCTAGCCAGCACACATAATGCAGGCAAAGTCACTAGGCTACCTGGTGTTATTGATACCAGTAATAATCCAGCCATTTTATTTACATCTTTTAATTGCTCTAGTGCTTCTTTTATCTCTTCTTGTTGAGGCTGCTGACCCTTAGGTAATTTTTGCGTTAGCACATTAAAAAAAGTACGCATCATAATACGTGTTTCTTCTTTTTCTTGCTTCAGGCCAGATATAATTTTAGATACTGATTTTAAGTATCGCTTTTGGGACTCTAAATATCGTTTCAACAATCAATCCTTAATTGATAGGAAAATTTTATTTACCTTACCATACACCCTATTTACGGCTAGGCTTTCTCTTATTAGCGGTAACTTCACCATAAGCCCTTTTTTTGGCGCGTTGCTTTTGTGCCGTTTTCGAATTTTTTCTATCGATGGGAATCTTCTTAGTTAAATCGGGTTCGTAGCCTGGCAGCCATTGCTGGTTCAAACGAGTACCCAGCAATGCTTCTATCTCCTCTAATAAGTACTCTTCACCAACAGCAACCAAAGAAATCGCTAAACCGCTTTCACCTGCCCTACCAGTTCGACCAATACGATGAATATAATCCTCAGCAATATATGGTAACTGATAATTAAATACATATTTTAACTCTTGAATATCTAGACCTCGGGCAGCAACATCCGTTGCTACTAACGCCCTCACCTTACCATCTTTAAACTCAGCAAGCGCTTTGTCCCTAGCACCCTGGCTTTTGTCCCCATGAATGCTTTGTGCTTTAACACCGTCTTTGCACATTTCTTTAGCTACGTGGTCAGCATCTAATTTGGTGCGAGTAAAAATCAACACCTGTTTCCAGTTTTTACTGCCAATCATGTGCGAGATCAATTCCCGCTTACGGTCTGCATCTACGTTATAAACTATTTGCTCTACTTCTGAAGCCGCTGCATTTCGCTCACTCACCTCAACCAGTTTAGGTTTATTTAGTAAAGTTTTACTTAAGTTAAAAATAGCATCATCTAATGTAGCACTAAAAAGTAAGGTTTGGCGCTGCCTTGGAACTCGCTTTAAGATCATACTAATTTCATCTTTAAAGCCCATGTCTAGCATACGATCAGCTTCATCAAAGACTAGGAATTCAAGAGACTTTAATGAGGTAGAGCCTTTAAACAAAAGGTCTATAAGCCTTCCAGGAGTGGCTATTAATACATCGACACCTTGCTTTAACGAAGCTATTTGTACCGACAAGCTAGCACCGCCATAAGCTAAGCCTATTCTTAAATCAGTATGGACAGCGTATTTTTCAAAACTAGAATGAATTTGCTGAGCCAGTTCTCGAGTAGGAGCCAAAACCAGCGCTTTAACTGGACTGTCCGAATTAGGCAATTTATCTTTTTTAGCCGCTAAAATTTTGTGTAAAATGGGCAATGCAAATGCCGCTGTTTTACCCGTTCCCGTTTGAGCACCAGCCATCACGTCATGGCCATCAAGAATTAATGGAATAGTCTCAAGCTGAACAGGAGTGGTTTTGGTATATCCGGATGACTCAACCGCCTGTAATAGCAACGAGTTTAGCCCTAAAAATGAAAATTCTGACACTGACAATACTCATAGAATATAGATATGAAGCTAATCCTAACAGATATACCTTGTTGTTAGCACTGACCAGCCCAGTGGAAACCTAAATGAAGTTAAAATGCTGATACAAAGGCCAAAAAATTCATATAACTTGAATACTTATTAAACTAAAAGAGCCCCTACTACTTTAATTTCACACGGATAATAAGTAGATATACCATTGTATTTAGAGCAACAAGCATTTGATTTAAATTAAGCTTTGCAATTGTATTACTGGTTGCAGGGAATTTCCAGAACAGGTCTAGCTATATGTAAAGTATCTTTAAACATTGTGGGTGTTCTGTCTTCTGAAATTGTTTACTCGACGCAAGCAGCGGCGAATATGCCTTAAGTAACATAGAAGTCATCGGCTTTGGCTCAACTGCAAGTTATGACGCAACAACAATCAGTATTTGCCACTTCTTTTAATAATACGTTTTACAACAAACTAGTGATCTACTCGACCCCTTAAAGCTTTATTACTCCCATGCTTAGTTTTTTTATCCATGCGCTTCTTTTGAGAGTTGCGACTGGGCTTAGTGGCACGCCGAGCCTTTTGTATAATTGTGGCACCTTTGATCATTGCCACCAGACGAGTCAACGCAGCTTCTTTATTTAACTCTTGGCTACGATGCTCTTGGCTTTTTATAATAATAATACCGTCTTTGGTGATTCGATGATCACTTAAGGCCAACAGCCTTTCTTTGTAAAACTCAGGCAAGGTTGAAGCCTTCACATCAAACTTCAAATGAATAGCTGACGACACTTTATTCACATTCTGACCACCTGCACCTTGCGAACGCATAGCGGTTAATTGAAGTTGATCTAGGGGAATACTGACACTGTGGGAAATAAATAACATATTTACACCTGCATAATTACCACCATATTTATTAAAATATAGTCAATTTTTACTGGCTTTGCTCTCATAACTTAATTTACTAGGTTGGTTAATATACACCTATTAACACACTCACAAAAGATATATGTTTTAAATACCTATTAAGCATAGTAGACGTTAGCTGTTTGATGAACCTATAGTTATTAGTATTTACTGGCCATAGATTCTATATGATCTAAGTGTATTTTAAGCGGAGTGAATGACTCAAATGGAAAACTGGAAAAACATTAGCCTTTGGATGGATCAGTTAGATGAGCCATTGACCCCTCGCTCATCTTTAAATAAAGACATATCGGTTGATGTGGCCATTATGGGTGCAGGCTACACTGGTCTATGGACAGCCTATTACCTTAAGCAACAAAACCCAGGACTGAGTATTGCCATTGTAGAGGCGCAAACTGCAGGTTTTGGTGCATCCGGTCGCAATGGTGGCTGGTTAATTGGAGAACTTTCAGGCCAAGACAAGCTGTTAAAAGATTCGACTGAGCAGCAACGGACTCTTGGTCATCATCTTATCCACGGTATTCCAGATGAAGTGGCAAGGGTGTTAGAAAAAGAAGGCATTGAATGCGACTATCAAAAAGGTGGCATGCTTTGTGTCGCAGCTCGCTATCCCGAGCAGACTGAAAGTTTAAGGGCCTCATACAAATCACTAGAGCAGCTTGGTTATGAAGCTGGTGATAACCAATGGTTAGAAGGCAGTGACCTTACTGATAAAATAAATATAGAAGAAGCAAAAGCCGCTATTTTTAACCCCCATTGCGCGAGTATTCATCCAGCTAAATTAGTCCGTGGGTTAGCTAGAGCAGTCGAAGGATTAGGGGTTAAAATATATGAAAATACACCGGCATTAAATTGGAAAAAAGGATCAATAAAAACACCTAAAGCACAGATTGAAACCCAATGGGTTGTGCCAGCACTAGAGGCCTACGGAGCTACTCTAAAGAAATCTCTCTATCCCCTTAGCAAATATCATCTTCCAGTACAGAGTTTAATTATTGCCACTGAACCATTAAGTGAAAAAATCTGGCTAGAGCTAGGAGTAAAAAATGGTGAAGTGTTTAGTGATTATAGTCGTCAAGTGACTTATGGCATTCGTACTAAAGATAACCGTCTTGTATTTGGTGCTCGAGGAAGTTATATTTTTGGTGGACGGCTTAGGCATAACTTCAAACTAACTGACACTGAATTAAACCTACGCAAAGATATTATGATTGATTTATTCCCCCAATTAAAACACGTGACCATTACCCATGCTTGGGGTGGAAATTTATCTATGGCTAGAAAATTCCACCCCCATATGGTCGCAGACCAAGACAACCAGTTTGCTATGGCAGGAGGCTACGGTGGAGAAGGTGTCGGTGCCAGTAATTTAGCTGGTCGAACTCTTGCAGATTTAATATTGAATAAAGAAACTCATTTGACCTCAATGCCATGGGTTAATAAACAAGGCGGTATAGGTACATTAAAAAAATGGGAAGTAGAACCTATTCCATGGCTAGGTTATAAAACCGTGATTAAATCATTTGATTTAGAAGATAAAGTTTTAAATGATAAAACCGCGCCTATTTGGAAGCGTAAGCTAGTCATCGGATTTGCCAGCTTAATGGAAAAATTTGTCGAATAATATTCAGTTACTAAAATTGAAAAACTTACTTTTTAAAAGCCGGATACATACATGAAAAATTATCAGCAACTATATATTAACGGCCAATGGGTTAATTCAACAGGCAAACAACAATTTAGCGTAATCAATCCCGCCAATGAGAAGCATTGTGCATCTGTGGTTATGGGAACAGCAGAGGATATTGATAGTGCTGTTAAAGCTGCACGAAGTGCTTTTACT